>JBCCZH010000062.1:0-12384 GCA_039188075.1 Pseudomonadota bacterium | reverse complement strand
TGATTCCAGACCTGAGCGGCATTATTGAAGAGCCCGGCCTTGGCTGCATCCCCTGCTGCGGATCGAATGATCGTCTCAAGAGATGCGTCTGCGAGGTCGGTACCTTCAATCATCTTGTTCAGGTTCGTGACATACGCATTGTGGTGCTTCCCGTGGTGGAAGTTCAGCGTGTCTTCTGAAATATGCGGGGCGAGGCCATCGCGGCCATAAGGTAATTCGGGAAGGTCGAATGCCATGTCTTTAGTCTCCTTGCAGATTTTTATCGCTTTTCTAGGTGAGCGCTTGCCACAAATATGGGTGTCATGACCAGTCCTGCCAGTGATTCTTTGAAAGAAATTCATCTTCGCCTGGACGCGCGGATTCGGTCGGTCGATGAGCCACGCTGGCTTTCCAGCCGTTATGCCGATCATGATGCGCGGACGACCCTGATCATTCTGTATGCGTTTTACTATGAGTTGGCGCGCGTGCGGCTGGTCGTGACGGATCAGACTATGGGCAATATTCGCTTTCAATGGTGGCGCGATGCGCTCGAAGAGCTGGCGGCTGGCAAGGTGCGTCAGCATGATGTCGTTCTGGCGCTGGCGGAAGAGCTCCAGAAAGCGCGCCTCTACACAGCTGATTTGCTGTCGATGATCGACCAACATGAGGCGGCTTATCTGGCCAATGATCGATCGTTGGAGCCTGAAGATCAGCTGATCCAGATCGCCGCGAAGGTTTGCGATCCGGAAAAAAAGTTGGATGACAAGCTTGCCGCGCTCGCCCTGGAATGGGCCGCATGCCGGCGAGGAGAGGGGGACGCTGAGCTTTCTGCCCGTCTCGCCGTTGCGTCCCGGATCAGGCCAGCGGTCGTACATTTGCGGTTGCGCCATGCTTGGGCGGGCGAGGCCGAGCCCTCAGCCTTGGAAATCCGCGCGTCGATCCTGCTGGCCATGCTGACGGGGCGGGTCTGATCGGCTTTGCGCGACAAAATGGTGAACAGTGTTCACTTTTTTTAATCAAACGCTACATAGAGCTGACCGCATCGAAGAAATGAGGCCTCCCATGCTCCGCAAATCGCTTCTGGTTTCTGTCGCCGCCCTGCTGCTGGCGTCGCCTGGTCAGACCGAGACATTGCAAGACGCGCTTGATCTTGCCTTCCAGACAAATCCGGCTTTGGCCGCGCAACGGGCAGAGCTTGGCGTTGCCCGCGAACAGCTGAATCAGGCCCGCGGCGCACGGGCGCCGACGGTCGATCTCACCGGTTCGGCAGGCTATGAATCGACCGACACCAACCAGCCGATTGCGTTTGGCGTCGGTGATCGACCTTTGGCGCGCGCCCAGGTTCAGGCGAGTCTTCCGGTCTATACGGGCGGACGCATCGCTGCCGGAATTGATCAGGCGCAAGCCGGTATTCTGTCCGCGGATGCCCAGCTGGACGGGGTTTCGCAGGATCTCATCCTGAATGTCGTGACCGCTTATGTGGACGTATTGCGTGACCGCGAAGCCTTGCTGATCCGCGCCAATAGTGTGGCCTTGCTTCAGGAGCAATTGCGCGCCGCGACCGATCGGTTTGAAGTCGGCGTCGCGACCCGCACCGATGTCAAACAGGCAGAAGCCAGATTGCAAGGCGCAAAAGCGTCTTATGCTGGTGCGGAATCCCAATTGGAAGCGTCGCTGTCGATTTATGAAGTCTTTGTCGGTCAAGCCGCTGGCGATCTGGCGCCTGCGCCTGATGCCCCTTCGGCGCCGGCGGATTATGACGTCGCTTTGCAAATGGCCCTGGCAGATAATCCCGATCTCAAAGCATTGCGTCAGGCAGAACGCGCAGCAGAACAGGCGGTCCGCGCCGCAAAAGGGGAAACCCGCCCAAGCCTGTCTATCGTGGGTACGGCAAATGTGCAGGAAACCTTCGATCAGGAAGCCCTGGGCGTCGGACCAACCGGCGAATTTGTGAATTTGCCGCCAGACAATTATCGCGATACCTCGCTCAGCGTCTTTGCCCAGGCCAGCGTCCCGCTCTTCCAGGGCGGGGTGTTGCGCAGCCGGATCCGCGCTGCCCGCCTGCAACGTGAACAGGCCCGTTTGCAGACAATCAATGCCGAGCGCCAGGTCACAGCCAGCATTGCGCAGGCCTGGTATGGCAATATTGCCGCCGAACAGGCCATCACCGCATCGGAATTGCAGGTGGAAGCGGCGGAAATTGCCTATGAAGGCGCGCAGGAGGAGCTCAGCGTGGGCACGCGGACGACTCTCGATGTGCTGGATCAGGAACAACAGCTGCTGGAAGCCCGGCTTGGCCTCGTCAATGCGCGCCGCGACGCCTATGTCGCGACACACCAATTGCTGCGCGCCATGGGCGATCTCAGCCTTTAGAATTGGCCGTTTCCGGACGAATCGGACAATAGTTAATTTCGTAATCGCTTATTAACCGGCCTCCGGTAGCGGTTAGGGGTGAAGCTAATTTGATGGGACCGGCTATGGCGGAGCAAGCTCAGAACGAACCGACCATGGAAGAAATTCTCTCTTCCATCAGGAAGATCATTGCAGATGATGACGCCCCTGCGGCGCAAGCCTCCGCGGCGGCGGAACCTGAAGTGCCTGTCGATGATCTGGGCATGTTCGATGATGAAGACCTTCTGAGTGCTGACGCTGCTCCGATTGAATCGGAAGAGGACGTCCTCGCAGCGATCAGCCAGTCCATGGAAGATGCGACCAGCGAACTCGAAGCGGATGCGGTTGAAGCCGCCGTGGAAGAGGAAGTATTCGATCTCGCCATCGAAGAAGACAGTTTTGAAGCGTTCGAAGAGGACGCATTTGAAGGCGTTGAGGATTTTGCAGACGTGGAAGCGGCTGCAGATCCGGTTGAAGACACGTTCGAGCCGGTCGAAGAGATTGCGCTTGAGCCGGCAACCGAGCCTGAGCCTCAGCCTGAACCTGTGATTGAAGAGGAAAAACCGATGGCAGCAACAGCCGCACCACTCACTGATACGGCCACCGTTACCGCAGCTGCTGGGGCCCTCAGCAAACTGCTCTCAAATGTTGAATTCGGCGAAGATGCCGGCGGCACCACGACGATTGAAGGTCTGGTTCGCGAAATGATGCGTCCAATGCTGAAAGAATGGCTCGACGAGAACCTGCCGGGCATTGTCGAGAAGCAAGTGGAAGCCGAAGTGCAGCGCATTGCGCGTATGGCTGGCTAGACCTCGCTTTTAACCCTGCTAAAGAGACGGGCGCGCCAGAAATGGCGCGCCTTTTCTATTTTCTGACCGACCGGACGTATTTTGATGATCGACCAGCGTTTTGACCCCAAGGCCCACGAACAGCGTATCTATCAGCGCTGGGAGGAGAGCGGCTGTTTCCGGCCCAGCATGGACACGTCGGCTGAGCCCTATGCGATCATGATCCCGCCGCCCAATGTCACGGGCAGCCTGCATATGGGGCACGCGCTCAACAATACGGTCCAGGACATCTTGTGCCGGTTCGAGCGGATGCGCGGCAAGAATGTCCGCTGGCAGCCTGGCATGGACCATGCCGGCATTGCGACCCAGATGGTCGTGGAACGGCAATTGGCGGCCTCTGGCGGCAATCAGGATCGCCGCAGCATGGGCCGTGACACCTTCATCGAGAAAGTCTGGGAATGGAAAGAGGAATCTGGTGGCACCATCCTCAACCAGCTCAAGCGCCTCGGCGCCTCCTGCGACTGGGAGAATACTAAATTCACCCTCGATGAGGACATGAACAAGGCCGTGAACAAGGTCTTTGTTGATCTCTATAATGAGGGTCTGATTTATCGCGCCAAACGGCTGGTCAATTGGGACCCGCATTTCCAGACCGCGATTTCCAATCTCGAAGTCGAGAATAAGGAAGTCGACGGCCATATGTGGCATTTCAAATACCCGCTCGCCGGCGGTGAGACCTATACCTATGTCGAGAAGGATGAGGACGGAAACGTCACGCTGGAAGAGACGCGGGACTATATCTCCATCGCCACGACGAGGCCTGAAACCATGCTCGGCGATGGTGCGGTCGCCGTTCATCCGAGTGACGAGCGCTATGCACCAATTGTTGGCAAGCTGTGTGAGATCCCGGTTGGTCCAAAAGAGCATCGCCGGCTGATCCCGATTATCACGGATGAGTATCCAGATCCGGACTTTGGCTCAGGCGCCGTGAAGATTACCGGTGCGCACGACTTCAACGATTATCAGGTCGCCAAGCGCGGCGGCATTCCGATGTATGCGCTGATGGACGAGAAGGGCTTCATGCGCGCGGATGGCGAGGCCTATGCTGCCGTCGCAGAGGTCGCGCAGCGGATTGCCGAAGGCAAAGAGGATTTCGACGAAGCCAAGATCGCGGCGATGAACCTGGTCCCGGATCAGTATCGCGGTATGGAGCGGTTTGAAGCGCGCAAGGCGGTCGTTGCTGACATCACGGCTGAAGGCAATGGGGTGATGATCGCGGATTCGAAATGGAAACCGGAAGAGGGGGACGAGGTCCCGGCTCAAGGCCGGGATGACACGCCCCCGATGATCCCGCTGGTCGAGAACAAGAAGATCATGCAACCCTTTGGCGATCGCTCCGGCGTGGTTATCGAGCCGATGCTGACCGATCAATGGTTCGTTGATGCCGAGACGCTGGCCAAGCCGGCGATTGAAGCGGTGCGCTCTGGCGCGACCAAATTCGTGCCGGAGAATTGGGACCGGACCTATTATAACTGGATGGAGAATATCGAGCCGTGGTGCATCTCTCGCCAGCTCTGGTGGGGGCATCGGATTCCGGTTTGGTATGGGCCAGCAAATGATGCAAATGGTGAATGGAGCGCTGTTCAGTCGTTTTGTGCACCAACTGAAAAAGAAGCGCTGATTGCTGCCGAGGCGAACTATTCTGGTTCAATCCGATTGACGACATTGGACGAGGCGAAACGAAAAAACTTCTTCGACACCGAAACGGACGAAGTGCTGCTTTATCAAGACGAAGACGTTCTCGACACCTGGTTCAGCTCTGGTCTCTGGCCATTTTCGACCCAGGGCTGGCCGGAACAGACCGATGGCTTGAAGACTTTCTACCCAGGCGCAGCGCTGGTCACCGCCTTCGACATTATCTTCTTCTGGGTCGCGCGCATGATGATGCTCGGGATCAAGTTCATGGACGGAGAAGTGCCGTTCAAGGATGTCTATATTCACGCCATCGTGCGCGACGAGAATGGGAAGAAAATGTCCAAGTCCGAGGGCAATGTCATCGATCCGGTCGACCTGATTGATGGGATTGAGGCCGATGCGTTGGTCGCCAAACGTACGACCGGCCTGCGCCAGCCCGAGAAGGCGCCGCAAGTCGAGAAGGCGACCCGCAAACGCTATCCGAACGGTTTTGACGCCTATGGCGCCGATGCTTTGCGCTTTACGCTGGCCGCTATGGCGACCAAGGGGCGCGACATCAATCTGTCGGTCGAGCGTGTCGCGGGCTACCGAAATTTTGGCACCAAATTGTGGAACGCAACCCGGTTCGCACAAATGAACGAGGCAAAATTCGGGGTGAGCATCGCGCCGCAATCCCTTGAATTGTCAGTGAATAAGTGGATCGTCAGCGAGTTGTACAAATGTACGGCAGCGGTTTCTGAGGCGATTGAGGATTATCGCTTCAATGATGCCGCGAGCGCCGCTTATCACTTCACCTGGGACGTCTTGTGCGACTGGTATCTGGAATTGTCCAAGCCGATTCTGAATGGCGACGACGCTGAAGCCAAAAATGAGACCCAGGCTGTGCTCGGATGGGTTCTGGAGCAGACTTTTGTCGCTCTGCACCCCTTCATGCCCTTCATCACGGAAGTTTTGTGGGAGCAAACGGCTGAGCGGTCCGATTTCCTGATGCAACAGACCTGGCCCGGCCTGAACGGATCGTTTGACGATGAAAAGGCGGGTGAGGAGCTCGATTGGGTCCTTAAAACCATCTCGCAAATCCGATCGGTTCGGTCTGACGTCAATGTCCCAGCTGGGGCCAAGGTTCCGGTCAGTCTGGTGGGGGCAAATGACGAGACCGGACGCCGCGTCGCAGCGCATCGCGATGTCATCATGCGCATGGCGCGGCTCGACAAGCTCGACATGGCCGACGCGGCGCCGGCCGGTTCGGTCAAGACCGTTGTTGATGAGGCGACGGTCGTGCTGGAGATCGCCGACCTGATTGATGCTGGCGAGGAAGTCGCGCGTCTGGACAAACAGCTCGGCAAGCTGGGTGGTGAGATTACCGGTCTCGAAAAACGTCTCGGAAATGAGGCGTTCGTGGCCAAGGCGCCAGCAGAAGTGGTCGCCGAACAGCGCGAACGTCTGGCCGAGTTGCAAGGCACGCGCGACAAGCTTAGCGTCGCGCGTGAGCAACTCGCTGCGCTCTAAGCGTTTTTACGTGCTCGGTGTGACCGCTTCCGGACTGCAAAACGCGTCAGTCCGGCCAAACGTCGTAGGTTGAACTTCCAGCGTCACCAAGTCCGTCGTGGTCCAACGCCAAATGTTCATGGAAGCTAAATTCTGGACCAGGTCACCGACAGGTGTGAAGCTCGGATCAGCCAGGCGTTTCGGGGTGGGGTACTCAAACTCTGGTCGCCCGAGAAACATAACATCACGCCCTTTGACGTGCAGCAGGAAAGATTCATCTGCAAGGCAATGTGAAACAGTTTGCAGATCTGGACTGCCATTAGCGGAGCTTTGTCGGAATGTGACTTCCGAGAGTACATAATAGCCGCGTGGTAAGATGACCGTCTGGGTAAAATATTCTTTCGCTGTATCCTCAAAAGGAATGCCTTCCGGACGGTCGGGCAATTCCGTTACCAACCGCAAATAGTCGCGATTTTCTTCGCCCAGGAGCGGTTCAAGCGCGCCTTCTATGATCGCGACTGGAACGAAGACCAGTTCCATTTCGGAATAACCGGGACGTTGAAAGCCCTGCGGCCGGCGAATAATCGGGTTGATATGCAAGGCACCTTTGTCTGGCGGCAAGGCTGTAACGGTAATCGTGTTCAGGCGGCGCTCACGTTCTGTTGGTTCCGCCTGCGCGTGGCTTGCCCAACAGAAAACCAGTGCTGCTAACAATACATATTTTTTCATGATCTCGCCCCGAGATTTCAACTCTGGTGTTGATATGGCAAACTCGCTAGGTCTGAGTAGTCACTTTTTCAGGAGCAGTGTTCAGAAATGCCTATTCAACGCCTTTCAACTCTTCTCGTCTGCGCGGTTATAGCGGCCTGTCAGACCCCGATTCAATCCGTCGCCGAAGAGGTTGAGAACATGTCAGACGTGAATCGTCCCGAATGGCGCTTGGTTATCCATGGTGGCGCAGGCGTGATTGTGCGCGAGAATATGACGCCTGAGCGCGAGGCGGCTTACACGGCCGCGCTGGAAACGGCACTTCAGGCCGGGGCAGCAGTCCTGCGCGAGGGTGGCTCTGCGGTCGATGCCGTGCAAGCTGCGGTCATTCCGATGGAAGATGACCCGCTTTTCAATGCCGGGCAGGGCGCGGTGTTTACCGCCGCCGCAGAACACGAACTCGACGCCTCGATCATGAGCGGGGCCGAGCGGGATGCCGGCGCCGTGGCCGGCATGAAGCGAGTGAAGAACCCAATCCTCGCGGCGCGGGCCGTGATGGACCAATCCGAGCATGTGATGTTTGCCGGAGACGGCGCGGATCTATTCGCGGAGTCTGTTGGACTTGAGATGGTCGAGAACAGTTATTTCGACACCGAACGGCGTCGCCAGTCGCTGGAACGGGTGCTGCGCGAGCGGACGCGGAATGATGCTGATCGGCATGGCACGGTCGGAGCCGTTGCGATTGATGTGAATGGCAATCTCGCGGCCGCGACCACGACCGGTGGGATGACGGCCAAGGCGGCTGGGCGGATTGGGGACTCACCTCTGATCGGCGCAGCGACGTATGCCCAGAACGGCGTTTGCGCGGTCTCAGCCACGGGGCATGGCGAGTATTTCATTCGCGTGGCGGTGGCCAAGACGATTTGTGCGCGCGTGGAACTGGCTGGCGAAAGCGTTGGCGCGGCGGCCCAGAGCGCGCTCGACCAGGTCGCTGAACTGGGCGGTGATGGCGGTGTCGTGGTGATCGATGGTGAGGGCCAATATGAGTATGTTTTCAACTCAAAAGGCATGTATCGCGGCATGATTGACCCGAATGGCATGGAAACCGCCATTTTCGAGCAAGAATAACCCTTTTTGACATCGTGACAGCGACGCGTGGAGCGGCTAAGGCTCCGCGCATAAAAGGAATGCCGAGAGATGAGTAAAACCTGGGATAAATCAAAACTTCCGTCCCGACATGTGACGGAAGGACCGGCCCGTGCGCCGCACCGAAGCTATTATTACGCCATGGGGCTGTCGACCAAGGACATCCAGAAGCCCTTCGTGGGCGTGGCCAGCTGCTGGAATGAGGCGGCGCCCTGTAACACCGCCCTGATGCGCCAGGCGCATGCGGTGTCAGAAGGCGTGAAGTCGGCAGACGGCACGCCGCGCGAATTCTGCACCATTACGGTGACCGACGGCATTGCGATGGGCCATGAAGGTATGCGTTCCTCCCTGGTCAGCCGCGACTGGATCGCCGACACGGTTGAGCTGACCATGCGTGGCCATTCCTATGATGCGCTGGTCGGCGTGGCCGGCTGTGACAAGTCTTTACCCGGCATGATGATGGCGATGCTGCGCCTTAATGTACCATCCGTCTTCCTGTATGGCGGCTCGATCATGCCCGGCAGTTTCGAAGGCCGGGATGTCACGGTGCTCGATGTGTTTGAAGCGGTTGGCGCGCACGCCGCCGGATCGAATGATATGGATGGCGACAAGTTACGGGCCTTGGAGAAAGTGGCCTGTCCAGGCGACGGCGCTTGCGGCGGTCAATTTACGGCCAACACAATGGCTTGCGTGAGCGAGGCGATTGGTCTGGCGCTGCCGCTTTCGTCTGCCATGCCAGCGCCCTGGACCGACCGCGATGGCTATGCTCGGGAATCCGGTCGCGTGGTGATGGATCTGGTGGCCCAAAACCTGCGCCCGCGGGAAATCTGTACCCGTGAGGCGTTCGAGAATGCCGCCATCGTGGTCGCTGCTACAGGCGGGTCGACGAACGCGGCGCTGCACCTGCCCGCCATGGCACATGAGTGCGGCGTCGAGTTCACGCTGCGCCATGTCGCCGAAGTGTTCGAGCGTACGCCTTATATCGCCGACCTGAAGCCAGGCGGAAATTATGTCGCCAAGGATTTCGGCGAAGCGGGCGGTGTGCCCATGCTGATGCGGACGCTAATGGATGAGAAGATCGTCAATCCGGATTGCAAGACGGTCACCGGCAAGAGCTGGGGCGATTTCCTGGAAGGCATGACATTCGATGAAACCCAGAAAGTCATCTATCCGGCGGGCAAACCGATCACCGAAAATGGCGGCGTGGTCGGCCTGTGGGGATCGCTGGCACCGGACGGCGCGATTGTGAAAGTGGCCGGGTTGGAAAAGCTTCAATTCACCGGCAAGGCGCGCGTCTTCGATGGTGAGGAAGCTTGTTTCGAAGCGGTTACCAATCGCGAATATGACGCCGGCGACGTTCTGGTCATCCGCTATGAAGGTCCGAAAGGCGGGCCCGGCATGCGCGAAATGCTGTCCACGACTGCGGCGATTTACGGCCAGGGCATGGGCGACAAGGTGGCGCTGATCACGGATGGGCGCTTCTCTGGCGCGACGCGGGGATTCTGCATCGGTCATGTCGGACCGGAAGCCCAGGAAGGCGGACCGATCGGCCTGCTGGAAGATGGCGATATCATTACCATTGATGCCGAAGCCGGCACGATTGATGTGAAATTGTCGCCGGCCGAGCTTGAAGAGCGCAAGCGCAAATGGTCGCCGCGCGTCACGGCTTATGGCAATGGCACGCTGTCAAAATTTGCGAAATTGGTTGGTCCTGCCCATCTTGGCGCGGTAACCCATGAAGGGTTTGCCGGAGAACGCCATGTCTACGCCGACATCTAAAGGGCCTTGGGATCAGGACTCTGAAATCGATCCGCTGATCCTGCAATCCATGCGGGGCCTGCCAAAAGACTTTGCAGACTTTCCACGAGTCTATCAGGACGAGTTGCGGCCAGCCTTGCGCGCCCAGGAAGTCGAACGGCAGGCGGTGGCAAAGGCCGCTG
Organism: Pseudomonadota bacterium; assembly: GCA_039188075.1. GTDB lineage: Bacteria > Pseudomonadota > Alphaproteobacteria > Caulobacterales > Hyphomonadaceae > Henriciella. The sequence goes on along the minus strand of JBCCZH010000062.1, from coordinate 2,249 downwards.
TGCGCTGGTCCTGGATTGGCGGGGCGATCGCCCTGATCGGCGCGTTGCTGGGATTTCTGGCATTTCGGGTGCCGCAGCTGGCCGCGGTGGCTGCCGTGATCGGATTCGCCGTCCACGGGGCCGGGCGTGGACCGCTGAACCAAATGGGCAAGCGCGCCAAGCGCATGATTGTGGATCCGGTCGCAGCGAAATTTGCCATGCGGTTTGATCCGGAGCCCGGCCATCAGGATACAATCATGGATGTGCATGCCGCGGGCCTGGTGCAGAGTTGGGATCGATCGGAATTTGAAGATCGCCTGACCGGGGCGCGCAATGGCGTCGAATTCGAATTCTTTGAAGCACACCTGAAAGAGCGGCGCCGTTCCACGGATTCCCGGGGGCGCACACGGACGCGCTGGGTGACCGTGTTCGATGGCCAGTGTCTGCGGTTCCGCTTTCACAAGAACTTCCATGGCCGCACTACGGTGATGCGCGATGCGGGGCTGTTCAATCGCTTTGGCGGCGGGCGTGGCCTGGAACGGGTCCGGCTGGAATCGAAAGCCTTTGAACAGGCGTTTGAAGTCTATTCCACGGACCAGGTTGAAGCACGCTTTTTGCTGACGCCGGACCTGATGCAGCGCCTGATCGAGTTGGAAAAGGTGTTTCGGGGTGGGCGGTTGCGCTGCGCCTTTCAATCGAATGAATTGCTGATCGCCTTGGAGGGCGGCGACCTGTTTGAACCAGGCTCCATGTTCACACCGCTGGATAATCCGGACCGCGTGCGGGAATTGCTTGACGATTTCGCGGCCATCTTCAATTTGATCGACAGTTTCGCGGACCCTGAACGGGTGGCGCGATCTCGGCGTGATGGTGATCAAGAGCGCTGATCGGTGATGCCATTAGGCTTGATCTTGAACGTCTCGCTGGCATAGCCATGATCGAGCATAAACTCTGCGAGCGCGGCATAAGTGACTGTGTAAATCGGTTTGCCGCGATGATCGGCGAGTTTCAGTCGCTCGTCAGCCATGGGTCCAAATAGACGCCCGAACAAACCTGCTTTAAGACGATCTGCTTCGAAATGAGCCTTCAGATTGGCTTTGATTTGCGCATAATCTGTTGTGTCCCACAGCGCCCCCGCGATGACGTCCAGCAAGAATTCATTGCAGTTTTGGTATCGATCATCAAAGGGAGATGCGATCAGCGAATAGTTCGGATCATGAAGCGCCTGATACCGGCCATCCGCCATCATCGTTAAAATTCGGCGTTGCAATACGGGTTTCGGGATGATCACCGCCAAGTCATCCACCGCTGATGCCCCAACGAATTCATATGGAAAGTCGGTCTCCAGATAGGATTGTGTTTTGGGCAGGCTTTCACCATCACCGTGAAACAAATTATGCCCAACATAGCCCCGCAGCAGATCACCGTTTTCGGTTTGGATGGCTTGATAGACCCAGAATCCGCCATGGGTGTATTCAATGCCGTCGGGAAGTTTGTCCCGGGTACGTCCAGTGCGAAAGACGATAGCGACGCGCGCGCCTTTTTCACCCAGCGTTTTCTCGATCGTTTTCGAAAATGCTGCCGCTTCTTCGGGGGTGTAGCGTTGTGAGAACACGGTCTTAGAAGAGCCGCTATCGGCTGTACTGATCGGGGCGAGCAAAACGAGGCTTGCCCCGATCAGTGCTGTTTTGATCCACGCCCTCATTTTGGATCAGCTTTGTGAATTGGGTTGGCGGGGGAAGACTGGGCCATATCGGGCAAGGGCTGCGCGATCACCACCGCGTCATCAACTTTGAGCGGTGTGTTGGCGACATCCCAGAGGTCTGCGGAAATTTCAGTCGCGGTTTCGCCGCCGGTTTCCGCTAAAGCGCCAAGCCCGGCGAGCGGAACCGCGACAGCGCCCAAGGCGACTTGCGTGCCCGACGCGGCGAGTCGTGCTGAAGCATCAGCGGAATCTAAAGTCGCATCGGACATGTTCTGGAAACTGTCAGCCATTGCGATCGGGCTCGCAAAGACGGCCGAAAGAACAAAGATTTGGAATTTGTGCATAACTTCCTCCTTAGAAGTGAGCGCTTACATACATATCTATCGTTAGTGGTGCAAGTGAATGTTCACTACTTAATTGTAACCTTCCATAAAAGACGGATCCGTGAGGTTGAAATTTGCCCCAAAAAAGACTTGGTTGGGCAATATCCGGGCGATCATGTTCAGCTTGGCTTCAGATCAAAAGGTTTAAAGAAAATCACATGAAACCAATGATTTCCTCCCTA
>JBCCZH010000061.1:0-12388 GCA_039188075.1 Pseudomonadota bacterium | reverse complement strand
TCGCGTAGCTCATTATCATCGTCCACGAGCAGGATGGTTTTGGTCACAGCCATGACTTTCTCCCTTGTCTTGTGGCCACCAAATAGTCAATGAAGCCAAACACTTCATTACACGCTTCTTCAGCGGATGTCACAAAAAGGAGAGCAGCGCGTGACTGAAACATTATTTACCGCAACCGCGCGCGGAAAGTTCTCTGGCGATGGCATTACCTGTCAGTGTGCACTTGGTCGCGGCGGCGTCATCGGGGCCGCACAGAAACGTGAGGGCGATGGCACAAGTCCGCTCGGAAAATGGCGCATGAAACGGGTTTTCTACCGCCCTGACCGCGTTGAACGACCGGCGACCACGTTGTCGATCGTTCCACTGGCGCCACAAGACGGCTGGTGCGATGCGCCCGACCATCCGCTCTACAACCGGCCGGTTCGTCTGCCGTTTGAAGCGAGCCATGAGAAGCTGTGGCGCGATGATCATGTCTATGATCTGATCGTTGAACTGTCGCACAATGATGACCCGGTCGAACCAGACCGCGGAAGCGCTGTCTTCTTTCACTTGTCGCACGATGATTTTCGACCGACGGAAGGCTGTGTCGCGATCCCGCTCGAGTACATGCGCGCGGTTTTGAAAACAGCGACGCCCGAAAGCTACATCCAGATTCTGTACTAGATGAACGCTGGCCCATCGGCTTGAACACATTCCGGCCACACGAATCAATGAAACCTTAACTCGGCCGGGGCGGGCTCTGTAAGGAGGCTGCTAATGTTTCAGCTGACTGAGTATGCGCCTGAACGCCCCGAACTGGGATCGTTTTATCTTGTCACGCAAACCGGCGAACATGGGCCTTATGAGACCTATGATGATGCCGTCGAAGCGGCTGAACACCCACAGCCTGATATGATCGGCTTCAATCCGCGGCGCGGATATTTCGTGGTCGACCGCTCAGACCCGGACCTGAACTAGGCGATTTCTGACATAAATTGCTGCAGCTTCATCACCGAAGGCACGGCATTGTCGCGCAGCCGTTTCATGATGGCGAGTTTTTCGACATCGCCTTCTTCAACGCTCGCAACCAGCTGCGAATAGCCATCGAGTCGGTTTTCGACCAACCATTGGCGCAAATCCTTCTCCTGTGACCAGGTATACTGATTCATCATGAAGGCGTTTTGCATGCGCACCCAGTCAGTCGCGTGATTAGGCAGCGGAACAACCTGGCAAAGACGGTTCTTTTCTTCCTCAGAATCGCGCGTGAGTTCGATATGAGCGATAAAGGCAGCGCTAAAGACAGGTTGCACTGTACGCACAGTTTGCAAGCGAATGGTGTCCCCCTGAAACACATCCGTCTCTTCCATGTTCGCGACGGCAGCAGCGGAACAATCGACAAACAAGGTATTTGCGTCGTTCGGCATCGTGCCTTGCTCAAAAGTGATCTGGTCCGTTTCAATGCGCTGGATACGCCCCATGCGGATCACATTCTTGACGCGCTGAAGCTCAGCCAATTCAGGATCAGAGATAGTCGCGCCATGGAACATGGTTGGCTCGAGATCCGGATCGATGCGCGTGAAAATACCCGCTGATTCCAGACGCAGAAACAGATCGTCAATCGAATCTGCCGCCGCAATGGCTTCCATTTGCGCCGCTTGCGCGCCCATGGTCGCTTCAAAGAATTGCGCATCCGGCTGGGTGGTTTCGCGGCGCATCAGCCAGGCTTCGCGCGGGCGCACCCAGTGGATCTGGTCGGGATCGACATGGTTTTCGAGCAGCCAGACAATCGCATCAATGCCAGTCTTGCCGCCGCCGACGACGACATAACGTGACGGTTGTTCCATGACCGTCGGAAGATCGTTCAATGGCATCAGTTTCACGCCATCTCCGATCTCGAAATTCGGCGTATGGGTTGAAGGCACGGTGGTTTTCAACCAGGTCGCATCGACCGTTTTCTCGCGCACCGTCACCGTATAAGTCTTGTCCGAGGTCAGTGCGCTGATCTTGCCATCGCCTTCATACTTGCACATGGGCAGATAGGTAACCCGCCCCGAAGGCAGGAATTGATAGCGCATCACTTCATCGAAATAGGCCATGATTTCAGGGCCGGAGGCGAGATCCTGAAGCCCCTTGTTCAGACCGATCGTATCAACAATGCCTTTGGACAGCTCCTTGGAACTGACACCGTAATAAGCTGAAGGCTGGTGCAGCGTGACAAAAGGATATGCATCATTCCAGTGGCCACCCGGCTTCTGGTGCATATCCACGATCAGGACAGTCTTGTCGCTTTCGCTCAGAATAATATCGGCAAAGGCCATACCCATGGCGCCAGCGCCAACGACCAGATAATCAACTTCAATCGATTCCGGGGCCATCGCTCCCCTCCCAGGTTCATGTTGCTCTTGATAACAGTGTTATGTTCTGATAATAACACTGTTATCTCAAGTCAAGTGAAATACGTTCATGACCTCTACTAAAGCGAAAATCCTAATAGCCGCTTCAGATATCTTCGCCGAGAACGGCGCGAGCGGCCTAAGTGTTCGGGCGATTTCCGGACGCGCCGGATTATCGACAATTGGCATCTATAATCACTTCAACGGCAAGCAAGGCATACTCGACGCCCTCTATATTGAAGGGTTCGAACTCGTCATGACGGCAATCGATCTCGATCTGAACAGCATGTCACCACGCGCAGCCGTTTTGCAGGGGCTCGCCAATTACATCGATCTCGCTGCGCAACATCGTGGACATTATCAGTTGATATTCGGCCGAGGCGATCCGGCCTACACACCTTCGTCCGCCGCCATCGCGGTGGGCGAAGAGGCATTCAACCTCCTGACCAGAATGGTCGCGCGCGCCTTGCCCGTCACCCTGTCGGGTCGAGAGAAACGCGAAGCCGCGCTACAGCTTTGGGCGCTGGCGCATGGCTATGTCAGCTTGCAAGATCATGAAGCGACAGACCTGATCCCGATGACCGCCTGGCGCGATCTAACCATGAGTGCCGTGACCACGCATCTCGATGCAGTGATCGCAAAATTCTCGAATTAGGTTTCGCGGGCACCGAACAAGGCGGTTCCAACTCGGACATGGGTCGCGCCAAGACGCGCTGCGAGCGCATAATCATTGCTCATGCCCATACTGACCACTGCCAGATCATTCTGATCCGCGAGCCGTTTCAGCAACGCAAAGTGCGGCGCAGCTGGCTCGTGTGCGGGCGGGATGCACATTAAGCCCGTCACCTGCCCGGGATAGGTCTCGCGGGCCTGGCTCAACAAACCGCCCAATGCGCCAATGCTGACCCCACCCTTTTGCGGTTCATCACCCGTATTCACCTGAATGAGCAAATCTGGTGGTGCACAGCCGCTTTTCTCCACCGCCTTGCTCAGGGCTTTCAAGAGCTTGTCGCGATCGAGTGTTTCGATGACATCGAACAAACGCACGGCGTCCTCAGCCTTATTGGTTTGCAACGGGCCTATCAGACGCAGCTGCAATTCCGCCCACTCCGATTTCCGGGTCATCCAGCGCGAGGCGGCTTCCTGCACCCGATTCTCTCCAAACACGCGCTGTCCCGCCGCGAGCGCCGCATCGATTCGCTCATCGGGCTGCCGCTTCGAGGCGGCAACCAGACACGTTTCCGAGCCGATCTCGGACAGAATGCGATTTCGGGCTTCGCTGATCGAAGAGGGCTGTGTATCTACGCTCATTATGGGGTTGAAACACCAAGCCGCCTCCGCCCGCAAGTGGCGCGCCGCAATCCGACGGATTGAAACACATCTGCCTGAATATTTGCCCCCGATCTTTTTCCTGACCGATCCAGAACGCGTTCCAGATCCGATCCACGCGATCCGAAATTTGCCCCGGGGCAGCGGGGTGATTTATCGTCATTTTGGAGCAGAGAACCGCCTGACGGTTGGAGCGGACCTGCAGCGCGTCTGTTCGGAAATGGACCATAAATTCCTGGTATCTGCGGATCCCCAGCTGGCGCTGACCATTAATGCGGATGGCGTGCATTGGCCGGAAGTGAAACTCCCCTCGACGCGGCAATGGCATGGCCGATTCAGGCTTCAGACGGCGAGCGCGCATTCCGGGCGAGCAATCAGGCGCGCCGCGCAAGCAGGCATGGATGCCGTGTTATTCTCTGCCATTTTTCCTTCAGCCAGCCCCAGTGCGGGATCTCCATTGGGCGCCGCCAGGCTTCGGTTCCACAAGGCCCAGGCTAAGATCCCTATCTACGCGCTGGGCGGGCTGAACGCTCGAAATGCCGGTCGCATTTCAGGTGTTAGCGGCGGCGCCGGCATCGAAGGTCTGATGTCTAGCTGACTGCCCGTACGGCGTCGGCGACCGATTCCACGGCGCCGTCCATCAGCTTGGCGTCTGTGGCTTCTGCCATGACGCGAATGAGCGGTTCGGTTCCCGACTTGCGGATCACCAGACGCCCCTTCTTGCCGAGTTTCTTCTCAGCAGCGGCAATCGCATCCTGCACGGACTCGTCTTCAAGCGGCGCTCCATCTTTGTAGCGAACATTGACCAGTTTCTGCGGTACCGGATCAAATACATGCGCGATCTCTGACAGAGGTTTCTCTTTTTCCACCATCACAGCCAGCACTTGCAGAGCCGCCATCAGGCCATCGCCCGTGGTCGAATAATCCGACATGACAATATGCCCGGACTGCTCCCCACCAAGATTGAACCCACCCTGACGCATCCGTTCAACCACATAGCGATCGCCAACCTTGGTGCGCTCAAGGCTGAGCCCGATACTTTCCAGATGCTTTTCCAGACCAAGATTGGACATGATCGTGGTAACCACGCCGGGCTGAGCCAGTTGATCTCGCATTTTCCAATGGGCCGCGATTAGGCCGATCAGTTGATCACCATCAACCTCGTTACCCTTTTCATCGATAATGATGCAGCGATCCGCATCGCCGTCCAACGCAATGCCGATATCGGCGCGGTAAGTCTGAACCGCTTCCTTCAGCGCGGCCGTATCCGTCGACCCCACTTCCTGATTAATATTGAAGCCGTCTGGGGCCACACCGATCTTGAATACTTCCGCTCCCAACTCATACAGCGCCGACGGGGCAACTTTGTATGCTGCGCCATTGGCGCAGTCGACACAGACACGTAGTCCCTTCAGATTCATCCGGCGCGGGAAGCTAGCTTTGACGATTTCCACGTAGCGCGCTTGCGCATCATCGATCCGCACCGTTCGTCCCAGGTCGCGAGACCCGGCAAGCTTGTCATCCAGCGCGCGATCCATCCGGCTTTCGATTTCCAGCTCGATCTCGTCAGAAAGCTTGTATCCATTTGGACCAAAAAGCTTAATACCATTGTCTTCATAGCCATTATGGCTGGCCGAGATCATCACGCCCAAATCGGCTCGCAAGGACCGGGTCATCATCGCGACACCCGGTGTCGGGAGCGGACCAAACAGGGTCACATCCATCCCGACCGCGGTAAAACCCGCCACCAGAGCGGGCTCTATCATATAGCCGGAAAGCCTTGTATCCTTGCCAATTACGACGCTGTGACGGCGTTGGCTGGTGGTCCGAAAGTACTTGCCTGCCGCCATTCCAAGCCGCATTGCGATCTCCGGAGTCATCGGATGTGTGTTCGCAGTGCCACGGATTCCGTCTGTTCCGAAGTATTTCCGGTCCATAATGCGCTAATTCCTTGCTTCAAGCATTGTCGCGGGCTTTTACTCTGATTGCAGGCGCCATGCCATAGGATTAGTGTACAAACCACGACGGTTTTTAGACTTTGTTGGCACACCAAGTGCACGGTGATGGGCGTTGGGGATAATAAAGGAACGCAAAATGCGTATGAAATCGATTTTGGCGGGCAGTATGCTCGCACTGACACTCGCGGGATGCGCCACTGGCCTTCCATCTGACATGACCGTCGCAGAATTCTGCGCCAATCCGGATAATGCCGCAGAAGAAGTCTGCCGTTTGAAAGTGGAAATTGACGGTAATGCAACCGCGCTCGCAGAAACCAATATGAGCCTTCGTGATGCGCGCCAAATGGCGGACAGCGCCATGACCGCGGCAAATTCTGCGCAAGCATCTGCAAGTGCAGCGCAAAGCCGGGCCGACGAAGCCTACTCTCTCGCGACACACCTGTCCGAGAAGGATCTGGATTGCCAGACGACCACGGTTCAGCAATCAAATATCGGGACATGTGAACCCGGTTACACCGTTATGGGATGCGTCCAGACACGCTACACGCATCGCGCGGGTGGCCTATCTTTCCTTCGCGAGCTGAACAATGAGCAGTGCCGCTTTAACAGCCAGGTTCTGGAAATGCAGGTTCGCTGTTGCCGCGCCGCCACTGAAGGCGACACGATGGCAAGCGGCTCCTAAGCCGACGCTCATCCAACAAGCACAGATTTTGCGAGGGGATCCTGATTGGGTCCCCTTGTTTTCATCAATGCTTCATGAGTTCGACACATTCAGAAATACGAATTGCAATGACGGAAAAGATCGACTGGGTTTAAGGGTGCCCGGGACGTCGGAATTTGGTTTGGAGTAAAGTATATGTGCGGAATCATCGGCATTCTAAGCCGCCAGGGTTCGGCGGCAGAGCGAGCTATGGAAGCTCTTCGCCGACTGGAGTATCGCGGCTATGATAGTGCTGGCATCGCAACACTGGACAACGGAAAGCTTGATCGCCGTCGAGCGGCTGGAAAACTCTCAAATCTGCAATCCTTGTTGATCGAAGCCCCGATTGGCGGCTCGGTCGGGATCGGCCACACGAGATGGGCGACTCACGGAGCTGCAAACACACAAAACGCCCACCCACACGTCTCTGGACCGGTGGCGCTGGTCCACAATGGCATTATCGAGAATTTCAGACATCTGCGCGCTGGCCTGGAAAATGCTGGTCAGGTCTTCGAGACAGAAACTGACACGGAAACCATTGCCCATCTGATTTCGTCCCACCTCCAGGCAGGGGCGGACCCGGTTGCGGCGGTTAAGTCTTCGCTGACCGATCTTGAAGGGGCATTTGCGCTCAGCATCTTGTTCGAAGGACATGACAACCTGCTGATCGGCGCTCGCAAAGGATCGCCCTTGGTGATCGGGATTGGCGATGAGGAGATGTTTCTTGGCTCAGATGCGCTTGCCGTGGCGCCGTTCACGAATCGGGTGGTTTATCTCGAGGAAGGCGACTGGTGCGTGCTGCACCATGATGCCTACACGATTTACAACGAATCCGGCGCCGAAGTGACGCGCCCGGAAGCGCTGGTCCAGGCCGCCGGCGCCGCCATTGAAAAAGGCAATTATCGCCATTTCATGCAGAAAGAGATCTTTGAACAACCTGACAGCACAGCCCGGACGATCGGAGCCTACGTCAATGCGCTCGAACAAACAATTGAACTGCCAGGTGACGAGGCGGCTATCGATTGGGCCAGTGTTTCACACGTTCATATGGTCGCCTGCGGCACGGCTTATTATGCGACCTGTGTCGCCGAATACTGGTTCGAGCAAATAGCCGGCGTGCCCGTCAAAACGGATATTGCTTCAGAGTTTCGGTACCGCAAACCCGCATTGCCACAAGCTGGCGGGCTCGCGCTCTTTGTCAGCCAATCTGGCGAAACCGCTGACACCCTGGCAGCGCTCAGATATTGTAAGGAAGCTGGCCTTCAGACGGCAGCTGTAGTCAATGTTCCGACGTCAACAATTGCTCGCGAAGTCGATCTGGTCCTGCCGACTCTGGCCGGCCCCGAAATTGGTGTCGCCTCAACAAAAGCCTTCACAGCGCAACTTTGTGCGCTTGCCGCCGCTGTGATTGCTGCGGCCAAGGCGCGCGGAACGCTGACACGCGACGTGGAAGTCGAACTCGTCACTGCTCTGAGCGGTATACCGCGTCTAATTTCTGAAAGTTTCGCGCTTGACACGCCGATCGCTGATCTGGCCAGAACCCTCTCAAAGGCGCGCGACGTGATTTATCTCGGGCGCGGCGTTCATTACCCGATCGCTCTGGAAGGTGCTCTGAAGCTGAAGGAAATCAGCTATATTCACGCTGAAGGCTATGCCAGCGGCGAGCTGAAGCATGGCCCGATCGCCTTAATCGATGAGGAAACGCCAGTGGTGTTCGTCGCGCCGCATGATGATCTGTTCGACAAGTCACTATCGAACCTGCAAGAAGTCGCCGCGCGACGCGGTAAAGTGCTGTTGATCAGCGACAAAGCCGGATTGGAGGAAGCGGGTGATACGCCAGAGAATGGCGTTGAATTACCGACATGCCATCCATTTGTGGCACCGATACTCTATGCCCTGCCCGTTCAGATGCTCGCTTATCATATCGCGGTCGAAAAAGGGACGGATGTGGATCAGCCACGCAATCTGGCCAAGTCCGTTACGGTCGAATAATCCGACCGGTTTTGGGGATAAACAACCCGGTCTGCAGGGGAAACAGACCGGGCGTTATCTCTTGCTCATACAACAGTTCCGAACAGTCCGAGCGTCAGAACCGCACCGGCAACAGCCAGTGGGAGTGAAAGAGCAGAAGCGATGAAGCTGGTACGAGCTTCAGAGGGGGAGGAAACACGCATGGGATTAGTCCTTCTTTGCGTTATGAGCCGCGACCATTCGCTGCCCATAGCTTCGATATAGGATCCCAAAAATAAAAATCAATGAACGATATTAAAATTATTCAGTGTTCAATAACTCACGCGTTTTGATAGGAACACTTAACCCAGCCAGGATGATGTCCATGACACCTTCCAGTTCGCGCTCCAGCTTTGGCAGGGTGAGCCGCGACCAGAGCTGCGGATACCGGAACTTCATCGTCGCTGATTGCATCATTTCCGCAATGAAATGGGGGTTTTCCATCGGGGCAAAGTCCCCTTCCGATATGCCCTGCTCCAGAATTTGCACGAGATAGACTCGCTCTTGCGCCATTTCCTCGTTCGCGAAAGTGGGCCGTTCACTGGAAAGAACTTCTGCGACTTCCAGAACCTTGGCGTCTTTGTCGAGTTTTTCGAACGTGGTGGTCAGCGCCGTGCGGTGAAACCGGCGCATTTTTTCGATCGCGCTGCCCTTGCCTCTGACCAAGGCCGCATTCTGGGCGTTGATTTCCATATTAAGTTTGCGCGCCATGGCTTCAGCAATGTCTATCTTTGAAGCAAAGAATCGATAGATGTTGCCGGCGGACATCCCGCAATCGCGGGCGATTTCAGCCATTGTCGTCTTGGCGTAGCCATAGTGCATGATACGCTCCATGGCGGCATGGAGGATCTGTTCGCGGGTATCGAGCTTTTCGTTCATGAGCTTTAGAATAATGGAAAAGTGTGAATGATCAACAAATTGTTCAATTTCACATACAGTAGAAAGATTTTGGTGTGACTGAATTCACGCGTATTGGTGTCCTTGGCGCGGGCGCCTGGGGCACCGCACTGGCGGCGGCGTTATACAATAAGGCACCAAATGGCGCCGAAACGGTTCCGGTTTGGGCCCTGGAGTCCGAGGTCGCGGAGGCGCTGGCAGCTGGAAACGGCAATCCCGCCTACCTGTCGGGCGTCACCCTGCCGAAAATGCTGGCCAGTACGGATATTGCCATTCTTGATGGGTGTGACACCGTGCTCGCCGTCGTTCCGGCGCAGTTTGCCCGCACAACCTTGACGCAACTCGCGCCGCACCTCGCTGAAGGCACGCCGATTCTATTGTGCGCAAAGGGAATTGAACGCAACACGCTCAGCTTCATGACCGACGTTTTGCGCGACGCGATCCCCCACGCTGTACCGGCAGTCCTGTCCGGACCGAGCTTCGCTGCTGACGTCTCTCGCGGTTTGCCGACGGCAGTCACTCTCGCCTGCAAAAGCGAATCGCTCGGTCAGCAATTAATGCAAGCGATCGGACAACCGGCATTCCGCCCTTACTGGACCGATGACTTGATCGGCGCTGAGGTTGGCGGTGCGATCAAGAATGTGCTGGCCATCGCTTGCGGGATTGTCGAAGGGCTTGAGCTCGGAAAATCCGCCCATGCCGCGCTCATTGCGCGCGGGTTCGCCGAAATGACCCGTCTTGGTGTCGCCCTTGGCGGTCGCCGAGAGACGCTGGCCGGATTGTGCGGACTAGGCGACCTGGTCTTGACCTGCTCTTCACCGCAATCGCGCAATATGAGTTTTGGACTGGCTTTGGGCCAGGGACGAAAAGCGGAAGACATCCTGGCCGAACGCAACGCGGTCACTGAAGGTCATGCCACAGCCCCTGCCCTGATTGCGCTGGCGCAGAAATTGGGGATTGAAATGCCGATTTGCGAAGCGGTAAATGCCATCCTGACTGAAGACGTTACTGTGACCGAAGCGATGACCGCACTGCTCGCCCGACCCTACAAAGGAGAATAGAGTGCCGCTTTTCCTGATTAATTCACGCGACAAGGTGGGCGCTGAAGAGCTCCGCCTGGCCAATCGCCAAAGCCATCTCGAATGGGCTGGCGAGTATCGCCACAAGATCGCAATGGCGGGTCCCGTCCTTTCCGATGATGGCGAGATCATGATTGGATCGACGTTCGTCATCGAATTCGAGACTTTGGAAGAAGCACGAGATTGGGCCGCCAATGACCCCTACGCCAAAGCCGGTGTGTTTGATCGCACTGAGGTGATCCCCTTCATCTGGTTGATCGGCGACGGACCCACGAATGGCTGATCCTGACAAGCCTTTCTGGGAAACCAAACGCCTGGAAGACCTGTCAAAAGAGGAATGGGAATCGCTGTGCGATGGCTGCGCCAAATGCTGTCTGATCAAACTCGAAGACGAGGATACGGGCGAGATCGCCTTGACGCGACTGCATTGCAAATTGCTCGACGCTGAGACCTGCCAGTGCAGCAACTATGTTAATCGCAAACAGCATGTTCCTGATTGCGTGATTCTGACGCCAAAGGACGTGTCGGAGCTGCGCTGGATGCCAGCTTCCTGTTCCTATCGGCTGATTCATGAAGGCAAACCGCTCCCCGACTGGCACCATTTGCGTAGCGGCGACCCCGGTCTGGTTCACCAGCGCGGCGCTTCCATTATGGGTCGAACACTGAGTGAAGAGACCCTGTTCGACCCAGATGATGCTGAGCTAATTGAAGAATGGATTGTTGACTGGGAGGGCAATGAGCCTTGAGCCTTATGGTCCCTCAATCTCATATCCCTTGTCGCGCAACATCGTAACGACACTGTCCGGTCCGGCCAGGTGACCCGCGCCAACCGCTATGAAGACCGATCCAGGTTCATCCAGCATCGCTTCGATTTGGGGCACCCAGGCTTCATTTCGCGTCACCAGCAGCGCCTGGTACGCTGCATCGGTAAAGCCGTACCCATCCGGATTGGCGACGAGATTGGCGATACCTTCAATGTCACCATCCGCCCATTCGTCGACCAGCAGGTCCAGCATTTGCGGTGACTCGTCCAGCAAGAGCGCTGTCTCATAAAGCATGCTGATCTGTTCTTCTTCAGGTAGCAGGTCAAACGCGTCGGTCTGCTGTGAGATCTGCTCCAGATATCCGAACGATTTCCCTGCCTCGATCGCCTCAGCTTCAATCACGCTCTCGACCCCCGAATTCGGGTCATAGCCATCATTGACGAGTTTCATCACGCCGAGATTTACCGAGGCCATCCAAGGCTCGAATGTGTTCATGGCATCGATCGGGACGCCGATGGAATCGAACGCGGCGCTGATCACGGCCTCGTCCTCGTCGCCCAGCACGTCTTTCAGGGTGCGGCCATCATCAAACATGCCCCGTTGCAGAAAGTCGGTCGCGATGGCGCGCTGGGCTTCCGGGCTTTTCATATCGACTTCAAAAACAATGGTATCGGCCGCAGCGATGGCCTGGTCGAGCGTGTCCGACCGCCATTCCAGCTCCGGGCGTAAAAGATGCACCGTGCCGAACATGTGAATCGTCGTGTCATCGTCAGACAAGGTCCACATCGCTGGCGAGCCGGGCCCTTGCGAGGCCCGGGCCTTTTCCAGGGCCTCGTTAAAACCGCCGAGCAAATCGTCTTTCGACGGTCGCGCCGGCGAAACAGGCTCTGTGGTGGTTTCCGACGCGCCAGGCGTATCGGAAGAATCAACGCTGCTTGAATCCCCATTTCCGCAACTCGATACCGCCAGGCAGGTGGCGAGAATGGTGGCGCTGACGCCTAAACGAAGCTTTTTCATGACAGTCCCTTCATGTTCTATACCTATCTGCCTATAAGTCGCGCCTCTTGCAAAGAGATTACCCGCAGACTGCAGATTGCATCCGGATACGGCTTGGCGTAAGAGGCTCGTCAACGCACCTATAGCTCAGCTGGATAGAGCGCTGCCCTCCGAAGGCAGAGGTCAGAGGTTCGAATCCTCTTAGGTGCGCCATTTTGACTTTGAGCGGCTGGGGCATGGTCGCCAGCAGTTTTGCCGAGTAGCGTGACTCATGGCTGAATCT
>JBCCZH010000060.1:0-12406 GCA_039188075.1 Pseudomonadota bacterium | reverse complement strand
TGGCAGCAGGCGAGATCCGGCGCGCAAAACTGAATTTGAATGAAAGTGCCCTGTCCTTGGAACGTCCAGACCTGGTTCAGTTTCAACTCAATGCGCTGGCTAAAGGCTATATAATTGATCGCGCTTTGGCGGCGGCACGCGCCGCCGATTCCGACCTAAATGGTCTTCTCATCAATATTGGCGGCGACATAAGAACCTGGGGTCAAAGCCCGGATGCCACATCCTGGACCGCGGCCATAAAAGCCGCTCGATCCGAAACGGGCAAAGGAATCGAGGTGATGCTCGGAGACGGCGCCCTGGCCACGAGCGGCCGCGGCCCGCGCGATCGCGACATTGGTGGGAAGTCTTTCTCTCACATCATTTCCCCCAAAAATGGGTGGCATGTTGAAGGCGTTTCGCAAGCCAGCGTGTTCGCTGAAGATGCAATGACCGCAGATGCCTTGGCAACAGCGCTTCTTGTGATGCCATTGAATGATGGGATGGCATTGATCAATGGGCGGGCTGGTGTTGAAGCCCGCATCGTTGCGGATGATGGCCGCGCCTACACGTCCAACGGTTGGGCGTTACTTGAGACGGGATCTGACGCCGCACAAACCAACGATAACTGGCCGAGCGGATATGCCTTTTCAGTCGATTTCGTCATTCCCGAACTGGACGTCTCCAACTATGAGCGCCCCTATATCGCGGCCTGGGTGGCTGATTCCAATCGACAGTTGGTTCGCATACTTTTGTTGGCGGGTCCGGAAGAACGCTGGATGGAAGAGAACTATTATTGGCATCGTCGATTTGGTCGCAAGGCCGGCAGCCTGCCGGATGCGCTGTCAGAACCGACGCGCAAGCCGGGACAATATCTGATCCAATGGGATGGCCTGGATCATGATGGCAACCCAGCTCCGGCCGGAGAGTATGTGCTGCATGTTGAAGCCGCCCGGGAACATGGTGATCATCAACATGAGAGTTTCGAGATCACCCTCGGCTCGGACCCGTTTGCCATCGAACGACAAGCCGGCGATGAACTCGGAGACATCTCGATATCCTTTGGAGCAGCTCCATAGCAGACGGCATGACTTCTCCCCCTCAATCGGCAAACAAAAAGCCGGCGAAGAAGAGATTCAACAAGGGCGCGTTCTATCGCACGTGCCGGATGTTGCATGGCTATTTATCTGCGGCCGCCTTCTTGTTGCTTATGTTCTTTGCAGCCTCTGGCCTGTTGCTGAATCACCCAAGCTGGTTTGGCGCCGAACGTCAGGATGCAGAGCCGGTCATTGTCGCGCTGGATTTCGATGCGTTACAAACCGCTCAAACGAGTGACACACCTGAACAGGCCTTCGAGGATCTTGTGCGCGGCGCAACCCGCATCACCGGTCAATTGAAAGACGCGAGTGTTTCAGACAGCGATGCGATGCTCAGATTTGCAGGGGTGAAAGGCGGCAGCGATGTCTTCATCGATTTCGAACTTGCCGAAGCCGAGGTTGAAACCTCCAAGGCCAATTTGACGTCCATTATACATGATCTGCACCGCGGAAAAGACGCTGGTAAAGTGTGGAAGTTGATGATCGACATCACCGCCATTCTAATCCTGGCCATGTCAGTCATCGGGCTAATCCTGTTCTTTTCCCTGCGCTTCCGATTGGGCAATGCGATGCGAATTATGGGCGCAACCCTGGTCGTCTTTATCGGCCTGTTCGCATTCTTCGTCCCGTAAGCGTCACAGGCTTATTTAGGTACCGCATCGAACGTCCATGAGTGATCGCGCCCCGTCGGCGGCGCCGGATATGGCGAGATCCGTTTCAATTCTTTGATCACGCGGCGATCCCAGGTTTTGTCTCCCGAAGCCCGCAAGACTCTCACGTCAAGCACATTGCCCTGCGCATCAATCGTGATCGCGATTTTCGAACTGCGGCGCGCATTGGTGTCAAATTTTCGGGCTTTGCGCATGTGACGCATCAATGCGCCATTATAATTATCCGCCGCCGCATTACCGAGTTCCTCGGCTAGCGTGTCTGCATTGGATGTGGAGGCGCTCGCGACGCTATTTTCGGCCGCTACGCCCTCGCTGCCTTGCCTGCTTTCAATAGGTGTTTCCAAAGGGACATTGGAATCTGATGCGCGATCCAGCGACGTTGTGGATGAATCAGCAGTCGAGTCGCTTGGTGCTTCCGCCGCTTCCGGCGTAGGTTCTGGCATGTCCTGAGGCGAATGAGAATCGGGCTCAGGCTCAGGCTCAGATTCGGGTTTTGGTTCAGGTTCAGGCTCAAATTCTGGCTCAGGCTCAGGTTCTGGCTCAGGCTTGGGTTCAGGCTCAGGCTTGGGTTCAGGCTCAGATTCCGGTTCTGGCTCGGGTTCTGGCTCAGGTTCCTCCGGAACAGGCGGAGCAGAATCTTCTGGTTCTGCCGGGGCTTCCTCTGATTCCGGTTCGGGAGCCGCGTCTGGAAGCGTGTCTGTGTCAGTTTCAGATTCTTCATCGCCTGCCGCATCCGCCGCCTGTGAATCAACCGAATCCGTCGGCGTGAGTGAAATGCTGATACTGCCACCCTGAATTTGTATATCAGCTTTCTCGGGCGTACTGATCAGGATGATGGCGTACGCCCCTGCATGCGCAAGCAGCGCAATCGCAAGCGCCGGGCCGATCCGGACATTCATGATGCCTGCTCCGTCAGCACGACAATATGCGTGGCGCCGGCGCTTTGCAGGGCTTTTATGCGCTGCAACAATTCGCGCGCAGGATAATCCCGGTCTGGCCGCAACCGAATGGTGGTGTCCAGCGAGCCCGCTTCAGCGATATACTGATCCAGCGAGGCCAGCGTATCGCCTTGTAGCACCAAAGTGCCATCCGCGAGGATATCAAGCGCCTCATCTTCCGTGCAGCAGTCCAGGCCTTCCGTTTGAACGAATTCGATCCCGGACGGACGATTGGCCGAGAGCGATCCGGCCACCATGAAGAAGATCAGGATCAAGAACACGATATTGATCAAGGAAATGATCGGTTCGCGCTTCGAGGCTTTGAATTGGCGTTTCATGACGGATCCTCGATCTGGATCGTCAAACCCGGCACTTGTTTCACAAGCGACAGCACGTCGACGAGTCGTTGCGTCGAGACGTCATCCCCAAGACTGACCCTCACGCCGCTGGTACCTGCAGCCCCCAATTCGCCCAGGCGCGACACCAGCTCTGCATCAGGGGTCTCCGTCTCGTTGCAAAAGACGCGGTCAGGCTGGATATGCAGCGAAGCGACATCGGTTGAAGACTGACCATTGCCAGACGCATTTGCCACAGCGATGTCGATCTCCGAGAATTTGGAGAAAGTCGATGCGAGCATGAAGAAGAGCAGCAGCAGAAAGATCACGTCTATCAAGGACGTGATGGACGCTCTGCGCCTCTGCCTGACCCGCTTAAGCGACATGCCGCGACGGGCCCTCCACTTCATCGGGTTGGCCGATCGGGCGGCTGATCACAGAAAACGCATAATCTGCGAGCGATCGTGCTTCATCCATTTGCGCCTCGAACCAGGATAGCGCGACCGAGGTTGGCATCGCCACGGTAAGCCCCGCAGCGGTTGTCAGCAAAGCCACCCAGATACCGCCTGCCAGGGCAGCTGGATCAACTTGCGATCCGGCGTCTTGCAAGGCCTGGAAAGCCTCAATCATTCCGATCACAGTTCCGAGCAACCCCAGCAAAGGGGCGAGCTGGGCCACCATGTCCAGAATACGAAAGCCACCTTCCATGGGTTGCAGTTTTTGTTCAGCTTCGGACTCGAGACGTTTCGTCAGGCCGTCGCCGCTACGTTCTTGCATGCCGAGTGCGATGACTGGCGCCAGGAAGTGTCTCGAGCTTTGAATTTCGGATAAGGCTCGATCATGTTCGCCGCGATCCCAGCTCGCGATCGCCTGGCGGATTTGCTGCCCCTTGCTGACGCGCGCCGAACGGAATTGCCATGCCTTGAGAATGATCACGGTCAGCGTGAAAACGGATACTGCCAGCAAAAGCAGAAGCACCGGCCCACCCAGATCATAGAGGGCTCGAAACGGAGAAAATAGACTGTCCATATGAACTCCTGAGGGTCTGATCCCGATCATCTCGAACGAGAATTGCGGAGGCTGAAAATCCGCAAGGGATAATCAACCTCCGCCAAGAAAACGGTTCCTGGGAGGAAATGCCTAGAACTGGCGGGTCACCGTTAGCTTGAAATTCTGACCCGTCGCTTTTCGTGTTGAAAGGTTTGGCGTGTAGTCTTCGTCCGACAAATTCTCGACGCCGAGACGGAAGGACGTGCCTTTAAGGAAGCCGGATTGTGGGCTTACCGTCGCGCGGGCATTGAAGATATTGTAGGAATCGCCCTGCTCGGGATTGCCGGACCGGAAAGAAACGTCGGCATCATCTACTGCCAGCGCTTCGAGACTAACATCAAGGAAGCGACCAAACCGCTTACCGGCTGTGACGCGGACGCTGTCTGCCGTCAGGCTGCGATATGTCACCGAGACCCCGGCCGTATCTGTTTCGTCACCGTCGGAGAAATTTCCGTTCAAGTCGACATAGAAGCCGCCTTCAGTTGCGAAGGATCCTTCAACCTCCACGCCCTGCAGAGAAATCTCATCCAGGCCCCCGATAAAGGTGATGTCTTCCAATGTGGTGTCATAATAGTTGAGCTTGAAAGACAACGTATCGCCTTCGTTGAACAAGCCCACCGTGTCATAGCTGAATCCGGCCTCGTAAGTTGAGGCCTCTTCAGCTGTGAAAATGTTGGAGCGATTACTGGTTGCCGTGGTTGGCGTGTCATCCAGAATTGGAAGGCTTTCAGTGTAAGCGTAGCTGCCAAAAACAGCGAAGCCGTTCTCGAACTGATAGCGGAGTGAGGCGCCGCCCATAATCGCGCTGTCATCGAACTCGCCTTCAACTCGCGCGCCTGCATCGAGATCAAAGAAGTCTGTTTCCAGGGTTTGATTTTCATAACGCAGAGCAGGCGTAAAGGTCAGGCCATTTCCGAAATCGATATTGTCTATGATGAAGACAGCCTGGCGATTGTCGGTACCGCCCGGGGCAGCGCTCGCTTCAAGCCGGTCATTCTTGATGAACTCAACACCGGTGCGAATCTCGTGTTCAACCGACCCCGTCTGCACGAAGGACGTGTTCTTCACGGTCAGCTTGGTCCGCTCATATTGAAGATCGGCATCGGTCACGCCGAAGCCAACCGGGCTTCCAAATCCGTTGGTGAACGGGATGTATTCCTGGTCGATTTCCTGATTGGAATAGGTCAATGCGGCTTCCACATCGATCAGGTCGTTCCCAGCTGGTTGGAAATAGTAGAAGAGCGACCCGGTCTGCGTGGTCACATCCCGGTCGACATTGCCGAAAAAGTCTGTGCCGGTCACAAACGTATCATATGGCACATCTCGATCAGCCGTCTCCGACTGGGTATAGCTCGCCATGATCGAGTGCGTGTCGTCGAATGCATAACGCCCTTTGACCAGGAAGGACGGCAATTCAAACGCAGAGTTCCCAATCTCGTTTCCGCTGCCATCTTCTTGATTGTCTTGATCGCGATAGGTGTAGTTGAACAGGAACTCCGCCTTTTCGCTGGGCTGCCAGGCCAAGATCCCAGAGCCGTTAAACCCGTCGCCATTGGTTTGACCACCAAGGGTCAATGCCCCGCCAAAGCCGGGTTCGCCACCCGTGAAATCCGACGCGTCTTTTGTTTCAAGCAAGACCACGCCGCCAACAATGCCGGACCCGTATTCGAAGCTTCCGACCGTTCCGCGGATCACGTCGACACTCTTATAGAGATACGGGTCGGTGAAGAGCTGATTGCTGACCCGGTAGATTTCCTCGGCGCCTGTGGTTGCCCCATCAACCAGAACGGCCACCTTTTGATCGGTCCCGTAAATACTGTTCGCGCCGAAGCCGCGAATATTGATCCCCGAGCCTTGCGGTGTTTGTCCGTTGACCAGCGTCACACCAGGCACCGAGTCAATCAGTTCAGCAATCGTGCTGGCCTGACGGTCATCGATCTCTTCTTGTTTGATCGTGGTCAGCGGCGTCGCAGTGCCGGTTTGCACTTCCCGCTTACTCTGGCCGAGTGTCAGCTCGCCGAGAAACTCGCCATCTTCACTGGCTTCCGTTTCGCTGGCGGTGTCCGCCTCTTCTTGAGCAACAGCCATGCTCGGCATCATGACAGCAAAGCCAATCGCAGTGGCAATAAGCAGTCGGTTCTTGATTGTATTAAACTTCATTTTGGATCCCTCTAACCCAGAATTTAGCGAATGCAATTCATTCGCAACTAGAGATGAGGGCTGCTTTAGCCGGAAAAAATTCTTATTGCAATTGCAATTCGTTTGCAAACGGACTCATTTTGACACCTGTTGCAGTTTTGCCGCGGGCGCGGCGCTGCTGTTCATTATCCGTCTGAATGCTAGCGTCGCGTCCGCCACCAGAGGCCCGCGACGTCCAGGAGCATACCGGGCATAGTCCAACGCACGCCCCTATTCTCTATTGACCATGGGCCTTTCGGCGTCTCGATCGTGACACCAATTGAAGACGCCCCTTTTGCGACAGGCACATCGATCCCAAGTTTTTCAAACACGTCATTGATCTGGTCCGCTTGGGGATTCGAGAGGCGAAAATCCGTCAATTTACAGACAGGCAACTCTTGAGACTCCCGATTGGGTCGCTTGAGCCATTGAATGACATTGGGTCGTTCCGACAAGAAACCCGGGCCAATCAAGCCACGCCAATAGCTGGCTTGGACCGCGTCGCCGCCGTCGACATTGACCGCCTCCACGCGCTCAAGCTTCGCCTTCTCTTTTCGCGCCAGCGCCTGGAAGGCAGCGAAGTCCTCGACCGCAACGTACCAGAAAAGTAGCTGTGGATCGGACAAGGTTTTCATCAGGGCCGCGAAAGGTTGAAACTTCTTATAGTCCGGGTTTGGCCCGATAATTTCCAGGAATGAGTGATCGCCGATCGCCAGGCTGCCACTCCAGTAAAACTGACCGGGTTCCGGATCATGCAGGTCGACCTTCGCACCGGTCTTTTCCTCGACCCATTTCACGCCTTCTCTCGTATCAGGCACGCCAAGGCCGATATGATCGAGCTGAAAGCCATGGCTGCGTCGGATAATATTGGTCATGGTCTTGGTCCGTGTTGGCTCAGGATTGGGTGCAAATACGCGCGAGGTTTTCCATCGCGGGTTTATAGTTCTGAATCATGCCCGCGAACCCGGTCTGGACGTCAGGGTCATTCATGTGGTCTGGAATTGCGCGCGTGGAATTGAGCCGGGCTTTCGCGCTCCAATCGGCAAGTTCGCCAACCTTTCGCCGCTTGTTTTCCGCCGGCATGCCAATGCGCATTATGTTGAGAACTCCGCGAATATCACCGGTTCGCGGTAGTGCCGGGCAGAGCTGATTCTTCTCTTCGAGTGGCAGGTCGAGGGATTCAACACAGCCGATCAATGCAGCGCTCCAGGGGGCCACACCACGCGTTGTGAAATGCAGACTGATTTTTCCATCCTCGAAAATCGTTGAGGCTGGCGTCGAACTCAATCCGGGGGCTGTGCAATCCACAAATACCCGACCTGGATGCGAGGAGATCTCCCCCTCATCCATAATCGCTCTGGTTGCTGAGATAGAACGCACATAACCTTTCCGCACGACCTGCTCGACCTCCCTCAAAAGCGCAAGCTCCGCGCGCGATACCGTTGCGCCGCGATTGACGATGGCATCAACCGTTGGATCGACGCGAAACATCATGCCCTGCTCTTCCATCCGAAGCGCATAATCATTGGCATCGCTCGCCACTACAGCGGCTTGCATCGCGGCCGCACCGAACTTGATCATGTTTCCGGCCATGGTCAGCGGCTGCACGAAGGTGCGGTCTGTCATCCAGACATCGCGCGGGCGCACCCAGGTAATCTCGTCAGGATCAACCCCTTGCTGGAGCAACCAGACACAAACATCCATGGCGGTTTTTCCGGCGCCCAGCACTGTGAAGCCTTTAG
The DNA here is from genome assembly GCA_039188075.1 of Pseudomonadota bacterium. Classification (GTDB taxonomy): domain Bacteria; phylum Pseudomonadota; class Alphaproteobacteria; order Caulobacterales; family Hyphomonadaceae; genus Henriciella. Next base: position 4,419 of record JBCCZH010000060.1, on the reverse strand, counting down.
GGCTAGCGATGTCGACGAGTTGATTTGGCGTGACGAGTGTGACCCCGTCATCAACATCAAATTTCGGCACATGGCGCGCAGGAATGGTGGATTGCGTCACAGTGGCATCGACCACGGCGCGCCGAACTTTCACGCGCGATTGGCGACCGGTGAGGTTGGACTGGATAATGTGTTCGCCATTTTGAGCCCCGAGATAATCGCTGGCGGCGTGAAACTGTATGCGCCCGCTCGGCTCAAAAACGTCTGCCAGGATCTTTCGATAATAATACTGGATCTCGGCCGCCCCAGCCCTTTCATAAAAACCCGCATTGATGCCGGTCGTATCGATCCGGTCCTCGCCAAGCGGCAGCGAGTTCACACCATAATAGGCTGACGGCTGATGCAACTCGACAAACGGGTAAGCATCTACCCAGTGCCCACCCGGTTGCGTTCGGCGATCGACCAAGATCATTTCATGGTCTGTTTCAGACAAGATCGTATCGGCAAACGCCATGCCCGAGGCGCCCGCCCCGATGATCAAATAGTCGGTTTGAATGACGTCCATTGGAACACCTTTGTCTGCCCGGATTGAAATGTGAGTTCGGTCGCGATCATTGATGCGGTGCTCAATACGTCGATTGGCGCATTGAAACGGAACTCGGTGACGCGTCCAAACGGCCGCGCGCGCTGCTCCAACAAAACCGGTTCATCGTTCGAACCAACATGAACCGAACGCGCCGCGTGCTTTAAATTTGGTCGGTCGCCGGATGCGCCAACTTCAAGCCGGATGAGGCCCGTATATTCGCCATCCGCAGTCTGTGCGATGCCCAATCGCGCCTGGATTGCCCCGTCCTGCAGTTCATTCGTGAACACTTGCTGCGCAGAAACCGCAGGCCCTTGAATGGGGCCATACCACCAGGTGGCGAGATGAAACCCGAGCCAGGAATGCAGTTCGTAAAGCCGTTTCCGCGCGCTCTTTTTGAGCGCGGAAGATTTGGTTTTTACGACGGCAGATGTGTCAGGCATGGTCCCCGCTTGGGCTCAGTTTAATCTTACCAGGTCTTGGAGACCTCAATGAAAATGGATCTCGGATCGCCGGGAAACGAACCGGTACGCTCCAGGAATCCAGAGGCTGCATATTCTTCGTCCAGCAGGTTATCGACGCGCAAGATCACATCAACGGGGCCCGGCTCCCAGATGATTGAAGCATCGAGGACGAAAAAGGACTTCACTGTCTGCGCCGAAAGACTTCTTTGCTTGCCAACATAATCTCCTCCGAACGCGAACGCGGTTTTGATTTCCGGAATTTGATAGCGTGTCCAAAACCCGAACTGGTGTTCGGGCGCGTTGGCAAATCGGTCGCCATCGACAACGTTTCGGATACGATCTGTCCCCGGTTGCTCAGTGTCTGCAGTGACGCGCGTATCGTTATAGGCGTAAGACGCCGTGAGGACCCAGTCATCCGTCAAGTCGGTGGCGACGTCCACTTCGACCCCCTCACTCGTCACTTCTCCGAACGCGATCAAATCGTCTTCGCCATCGCCGTCCAGATCCCCCCCATTCTGCAAGAGATTCGTTCGTTTGATTTGATAGATTGCGATGGTTGATTGCAAGCGACCATCAAACAACCCAGTCTTGACACCGCCCTCGAAAATCTCGCCCTCCACGGGGTCGAACGGTCCCTGATTGTCGAGCGACTGATCGCCCACAATTTGCGGCTCATAGCTTTCGGACCACTGGCCAAAGATGGATACGTCAGGACGCACGCGATACACGGCCCCGAGTCTCGGCGTCACCTTTTCATCATCAAACGAGCCATTGCCGCCGCGAAGCCGATCCGAAATCGTATCTTCAAATCGGTCAAAGCGGAGTCCGCCCGTCAGAATGAAATCACCGATCGTGAGTTCATTGAGCAAATATGCGCCCTGGCGCGTAAAGTCCGTGGTCGTGCCGTCATCGCGAACTTCCAAGTCATATGTTGTCCGGTCAGAGACGCCATAGATCGGATCGATAAGACTTATGCCTAGGACATTGTCGGTCGTCCCGACAGCGCGCAAAAAATCAAACACATCCTGCTGATCAAAATAATCGACGCCGAGCAAAAGACGATTGTCGAAGCCATTGAAACTGGTCGACCATATGGCGTTTGCGCCAAAGGATACACTCTCTTCGGTTCGCGTCTGATCGCGAAATTCGCGCCCCGAAATGAAGTCAACCACACCATCAGCATCTGTATCAATCTCGCCACGGGGTTCATGATACTCCTGATTTTCTTCTGCATCCGTGTATCGGATAGCAGCGTTCCAGGTGAAACTTCCACCAATCTCGCCTTCTAAACTCGCTTGAATATTGTTCGAAACCAAATCGAGGAAATCATCCGGTTCGTTGTGATTCCAGCGCCGATCTGCAATGAAATTACCAGCATCATCCGTCAGGACCCCGCGCAAGCGGTTGCCCGTCAGATCCTGCTCATAGCGTGTCGCTTGCAAGACCAGATCCGCAAAGCCAAGATCGAACCCCAGTCCTGCATCATAGATCAGCGTATCGCTGTCCGTATTGCGTCGCGCCGTGTCGCGCTGCTCGTAAAAGATCCCGAGTCGACCGCGCGCACCCTCCATCGGCAGCGCGCCATTGACCTCATATGATGCACCGTATCGTGCTTCTGTCCCGACCACAGCAGCAGCCCGTGCAGAGAAGTCTTGGGTCGGCTTCTTCGTCACATAGTTGAATAGGCCGCCGGGGGCGCCGGGACCATAAAGCATGCCGGACGGACCTTTGAGAAAGTCGATCCGCTCCACATTGAACAGTTGCGGCACCGCGAAACCCGCATAAGGGTCGCCGCGCAAACCATCGAAAAAGATTTCTTCCTGACGGAACCCGCGCGCGGTCACGCCCGCATAAGAGAAGACGCTGACGCCCGAAATATTGCGATACAGATCCTGCGCATCGCGTGCGCCCTGGTCTCGAATGAGCTGCTCATTGATACTGGTGATCGAGACTGAGGATGAGAGCGGATCTGTCGGCAGTCGCGCGGTATCGGTTTCACCCACACGATACAGTTTTTGGGCTCGGCCGGTCACAATAATCGTTTCCTGGCGCGCTTCTTCTTCATCTGTCGATGTATCCGTTTGCGCAAGCCCAACTGGCAAGAGCAAAGTAAATACAGCGACAGCAGTACACGTTCTAAACATTGAAAACCCCAAAATTCGAACACGCGAATACTACGACCTAAGCGAACCCTGTCAATGCGAATGATTATCAGTTGCATAAATTTTTTTTGACCCTAGTGTCGTCGCGAAGCCGAGAAAGGAGCGCTCCATGAAATCAATCATAATGTCCGCCATCACGATCGGGGGGCTGACTCTGCCCGCTTATGCGCATGATGATCCCGTCCCGCACACGCACGGTTTACCCCTGTGGGGACTAGCCTTGATTGGATTGGCAGCCGGTGCGTTCGGCACCTGGGCAACGATGCGGTGCCTAGCCTATCTGAAAGAAAATCGCGATGGATAATCTCCAGTCGAGATCCCTTGAAACGCAAACCCAGCCAGAGTTTGACGCCCGCTGGAAGCGGCTCACACTACAGGCAAATGCAGCGTTCAATGCTGGCCATTTCGACGCGGCGGGCGTGGCATATGATCAAGCTCTCCACGAGGCGCGCATGATCTTTGCCGAAGCCTGGAACGGCCATGCGCTGGTACAACCGCATGCCCCGCCCATGCTGATCGTGTCGGCGACAAATGCCGCCAACCAGCGACGCGCCAGTGGAAAAGAGAAAGCGGCCACCGAACAACTCATGTCGGCCATCCGCATCTTCACTGAAGCATTGATCAGCGCCAGATCGCCAGACAGTCTGAAACGCGGATGTGCAGAACACTTACCGCGTCTTCTCGCTGAGCTTTCCGACACTCAAAGCGAAACCAGATCCATTATCGAGGAAGCGAAGTCTGCCGCCCTCGCCTTCTGGAAAAAGTCAGCACACTGACACTGATCCAAGAAAGAAAACACAATATGATTTACTCAATTCTCAACTATCTCGACCGCAAAGGGCTTATCGAACGTGCGTCAGCACACTGTGACATCCCATGTGGAATTTACGACCCCGGCCCGGCTTTGATCGCCGCCGTCTCCGTCGTCCGTCTCATGGATATCGCGCATGATGGCGCGAGCGAAGACCCTGTCGCGCTCGCCAATCTCCGAGCACGCTGTACGCTGCGCAAAGAAGAAGAAGCGGAAAAAGTGAAACAGGAGATTCGCGTCATCTGGGGTGACTATTTCAAGGCACCTCTGCTCGAAGCGCATCCGAATGTGCACGGCCTTGTGCATGCCATCATGCAAAAGGCGAGCGCCTGCAAGCAGGATGTCCACCGCGAAGACGGCCTCGCCTTGGTTGAACTGGTCAATGAGTTTGCAGAGATCTTCTGGAAAACCAAGTCGATT
>JBCCZH010000059.1:0-12415 GCA_039188075.1 Pseudomonadota bacterium | reverse complement strand
AGGCAATTTGCTCCGGGTGCAGGCGGGGATTGATCGTGTGCAGCACCGCCCCGATGCCCATCGTGCCATACCAGGCCGCCATATGCCGGGCGGAATTCCAACCCAGGGTCGCGACGCGGTCGCCCAGTCCAATCCCGGCTTCGATCAGCGCGCCGGACACGCGTTTCGACATGTCGAACAGGTCCGAGTACGACGTCCGCACAATATTGCCACCAACGCGTCGGGTGATGATTTCCCGGGTCGGGTTGATCCGATTAGCATGCTCTAGAATTTTGTTCGATGTGAGCTGCCAGTCCTGCATGATGCCTTGCATCGGTTTCCTCCATGAAACTGTATCATTATCGCCTCTTACAAGGCCTGATTATTGTTGTAGGTTGCTGGTCGGGGATCGGCAAGAAACGAAAGCTCAAATCCATGAAATCTCTGTATTCCGCACTCGCATTGTCCGCGGGTCTCGTCGTCGCGGCCTGTCAGCCAGATGCCGGCACCTTTGACCCGCCATTGGAAAGCGCGGCCCAGGAAAATGTGAAGAACACAGTCAGTGAACAGGATTCAGCGAATGCCGTTGAATTAGGCGCGCTTCCGGACTTCTTCGATTGCGTCCGGGAATCGGGCGGTTTGCTGATCGCGTCGCACCGGGGTGGACCCGCGCCGGGCTATCCGGAAAATGCGATTGAGACGCTGGATTTTGGCACCGATCAGGGCTTGCTCATCCACGAGATTGATGTCGTGGAAAGCCGCGATGGGGTCCTGTTCCTGCTGCATGATCGCACCCTGGGACGCACCACAACCGGGGATGGCGCCGTGGCGGACACGGATTGGGACACCATCCAGTCCCTCAACCTGAAAGACAATGACGGTCAGATCACGGACTTCACGCCGCCCAAACTGTCCGACGTTCTGCTATGGGCCAAGGCGCGCGGTGTGATTGTCGAGCTGGATAAGAAACCGACGACCAGTTTCCGCAATATCATTTCGCATGTCCGGGCGGCGGAGGCGGAGGATCATGTCGTGCTGATTACCTATAATGACAATCAGGCGATTGAGGTGGCCGGCCTGGCGCCAGACCTTATGCTGACCGCCAGCGTTAATAGCCGCGCCCATCAGGAAGAGCTGGAAGCCGCAGGGGTCAATTTCGATCACGTCGTGGCCTGGATGGGGATCAGCAATCCCAATCCCCGGGCCTTTGCTGCGATCGGGGCACGCGGCGTCGAGACGGCGTTCGGTACGCTCGGACGTCCGGGTGAACGGCTGGATGATGTCTATTGGGCCGATGGCGACCCGAGCGAGTTTCAGGACCTGGTCGATGGCGGGCTGACCATGCTGGCCACTGATGCGCCATATCGGACGGCAGCTGCCCTCAGCGCGGATGATGATGTCGCGGCGACGTGCGGGCAGTCCTAAAGCACGAAACGCGCACGCTCATTTGAGCTGATAAACTCGATCATCTCGTCATAAGAGGCGCGCTCCAGCAGGCAGGCGGCTTCGACGCGCTTATTGTGCGTGCGCGCCGATTCGAAACGGTTGCCGGCGTGATTGATTGCGGCGGCATAGAATTGCATGCGGCGCGTCTCGCGCTGCGGGCGCAGGCCTTCCAGCATGGCACGGGCACCCACGGCGAGAATCGCAAAGGCAATGGCCAGCGAGCTCATCACTTCCCAGCTGATCGGGGATTGCCCCTCCGCCAGACCTGACCAGATGGCGCCGATCAGGGCGACAAAATTTGCGACGAAGGACAGGACGACGAGGACATAGCTGAGATTGCCAAGGATATGCAGCTGCTTGGCGGGTGAGGACCAGAATTTGGCGTCTGAGGACAGGACGTAATTCGTATACTGAATCTGGCCGCGAATGCGGGTTTCCTCGATCGCCTGATAGAGTTCGTCAAGCGCTGCCTGATGATCGTCATTGGCCCGATCCGTCGCGGCCTTGGCCCAGTCCTTGTCGATCCAGAATTCTCCCGTTTCGTTCGGATTGGTGATGCTCTGACCGGAATAGGCGGCCGCGGACGCATTGGTGAATTTCGTGTATTCACTGCCAATCTGATCAATGAAATTGCGCTTGAATCGGGCAAACGAGAGGGCCCGATTGGCCAGCCAGGCGGAGCGATCCTCCGCGGAATCTGCGACATCTGCGATCTCCACGGCATGCGCGATGAGATGCTGGGCATGCCATTGCCGCAGGCGTTCCGTCATCAATCGCTTCTGCAACCAGCTGCGTTTGACCTGGCCGAAACCTAGACCAAGATTGCCGAAAACAAGCGCAAGTATGCCGAAACTTGCGCCAAGTATGCCGGAAATCAGCAATAAGCGATCACTGATCAGCCCGTCCGGCAGAGTGTCCTTCAACAAGGCTGCCAGGGGAAAAGTCAGGAGCGACAGAGTCGCAAAGATCAGCGCCGCGCAGCCGACCCAGCGCGACCTCCGCTTGGCCTTGTTGGCGAGCGCGTCAATGCGCTCAAACTCTTCCCGGAGTTCCGGATGATCGAGGGCGAAATAGACATTGGGATAGGAGGTGATGGCGAGATTGCGATCGGCCTCGGAAAGGAGGAGTTCGTCATTGAACCTGAATCCCATGCCTGGCCACCCCGCGCTGATTCCATCTCATGCAAACACGTAACGGCGCTGTGACGCAAGAAGGTTTCGAGCTTGGCGTCTGAAAGGAAACGGTTTTTCTCGGAGCCACGAAGCGAGGTTCCACTTCAGTTCACGCGATTTCTGTGCCATCTGTGCCGGGTGTGGGAAAAAATTAACTATAAAAACGAGAGTGACCGGGGACATTGGCAGACATTTTTCTTTCCTATAGCCGGGTCGATCGCCCGACCGCACAAATCATTGCTGAAGCCCTGGAGGCCGAAGGATTCTCCGTCTGGTGGGACAAGGTCTTAAGGGCCGGACAGACCTATGACGAAGTCACGGAGACGATGCTGCGGGACTCCCATATTGTCATCGTGCTCTGGTCTCAAACCTCGGTGAAATCGACCTGGGTCCGGGCGGAAGCGACACAGGGGCAGCGCAATTGCGTGCTTGTGCCGGCGATGATCGAAGACGCCGAACGTCCGATCATGTTTGAGCTGACCCAGACGGCGGATCTGATTGGCTGGTCTGGCGATCGCAGTGACGAACGCTGGACCGGCTATGTTGATGATCTCAGACGCGCTCTGGAAAAGCCAAAGCCTGCAGGCGCCGTGGTGCCCGATTCAACGCCCGCTGTAGCGCCGGTCGCAGCGCCAGCTCCTGTCGAGCCTACACCGCCGCCCGCGGTTGAAGCGGAACCTGTTGCCACTGAAGAGCCTGCTCCGGCGCCGGTCGCCGCAAAGGCCAGGAAATCGTCCAGTCCCTTGCTGCTATTGCTGGGGGGGGTGGTCGTTCTCGGCGTTGGCGGATGGTTCGGCTATCAGACCCTGATGGGGGATGATGCGGCGCAGGAAACATCGCCATCGCACCCCATTTCAGCAACCTGCGAGGTCTGCCCGGACATGGTCGCGATTGAAGGCGGTTCCTTTCTCATGGGTTCTCCGGATGCCGAACCCAATCGGACGGGCAATGAAGGGCCGCAGCATGAAGTGAAGCTGTCGGCGTTCAAGATCAGCAAGACCGAAATCACGCGCGCGCAATGGCAGCTTTGCGTTGACGCTGGCGCCTGCCCGTCTCCTCAGGGCGGCGGCGCGCCGGAAGCGCCGGTGACAGGTGTCGGTTGGGACGATGCCGTCGGCTATGCGGCCTGGCTGAGTGAGGTCTCTGATCAAACCTATCGCTTGCCGACCGAAGCGGAATGGGAATATGCGGCCCGCGGCGGCGAGACCACAGCCTATTGGTGGGGGGCTGGCTATCCTGGCCCTGGCGCGTCGTCCAGCGGGGTGAAAGCTGCCGCAGAGATGCCGGCGAATGGCTATGGCGTGTCAGGCCTGCTCGGCAATGTCCGGGAATGGGCCGCGGACTGTTACGTCAACAATTATCGCGATGCGCCAAGCAATGGCAGCGCTGTGACAGCGGGCGATTGCGCCCGCCCGGTCGTGCGCGGAGGATCGTTCAAGACCGGCGCAGCCGAACACCGAGCCGCCAGCCGCGCCCGATATGGAAAGTCGACGCGGGACAGCGCATTGGGCGTTCGCGTGGTGGCGGATTAGACCAACCTAATTCACGTAAGTGATAAGGATCATGACCCGGCGATTGCGCGGCTCGTCGACCTCGTCTGCCGTGTCGACCGAAAGCCCCGTTTCACCCAGCCCTTCCGCTGAGATCAGAGACGGATCCACCCCGCGATCGATGAACCAGTCGGCAACCGCATCCGCGTAACGCTGGGTGCGGGCGAGATTGTCTTCTACGCTGCCCACCGTGTCAGACGCGGCGCGGATTTGGATGGACGCGATGTCCCGGTTCGGGTCGAAGCCGTTCTGGAGGCGATTATTGTGCGTCGTGAGATCGATCTCATCATAAGTGTCGATCATCAATTCGATCGCGACAGGCAATGGTGTTGGCTCGACACTTTCAGCAGGCGGCGGCGGAGGCGGCATGGATCGGGTCGATGGCGCAGGCACGGATTCCGGCATGATCTCTATCTCTTCCTCGGCAACCCCCTCATCCACTTCGACGTCGACGGCAGGCGGGATCGGGGCGTCGCCAGCCGGGAAGGCGGTGCGATGCAGCGTACATTCGCTGGCATTCGGATTGATCGCCGAATTGATCCGATAATATTGATCGCCATTGGGCAAATCGCCGAACCGCGCGACTTCCAGCGCCCGGTTCTGGGGCGGGGTTTCGCGGATCGTGCACATCATGTCCCACAGAATGGTGGGATTGTCGGAATAGTAATTGTGGCCGATGCCAAACAATTCCGTTGTGACGGCGGTGGCATCAATCGTCTGATAATTCTGCGACGGCCGGATATAGGGCCGGTTCGTGTCCGTATCGCCGAGGCGCTTTTGCTCATTGGTATTGACGATACTGGAAATGTGCAGCGCCCGATCGGTATCAGACGTATAGATGGTCACATTGGCGTCGAGATTGTCGAACACGCCATTGGCGGCATTGAAAATGTCCCGCTCCACATCGGCTGCGACCAGCATGATGCGGAATTCCAGATCAACGCGATTATGGCGCTCCAGATAGTCGCGCGCATAGTCTTCCAGCGCCTGGGTCAGGACCCGATTGCCCATGGAATGGGCAATGATATTGATCCGCGAGACCGAAATATCCTCGGTCAGGATGTCCAGAAACTCCTCCAGATAAGGCGCCGCGCTGAGCGATCGGGACCGGTCACCCTGATAATCCTCGAGCGACAGGGCGCCGGCAGATGGCCAGCTATAGAGTACCGGCACGCCGACATTGAAGCGGTTTTCGCGAGACAGATCGTTTGAGAGCTGCGCCGCGCGGACCAAAGCCTCGTCAAATTGCACATTAAAGCCGTGAATGAAGAGCAGGACCGAATCCGAGCGGTCGCCATCAATCGCGCTCTGCAGGGTCGTGGCAAACGTCTCGCGCCCATTCGCGGTGATACGGGTCAGGAAGACATATTCCGCCAATTTATCCGCATCATCCGGGGCGCTGCCCTGCACGTGCGGGGTTTCACCGCGGGTTCGGCTGCCGCCTTGTTCAATCAGCTTGGGAAGCCAGACATCGGCGCGGCCCAGACTCAGCCGATCGCCGCTTTCGCCCAGTCCCTCGGTGACATTGACCGTGTCGCCGTCGCGGGTGGCGTCGTCGGTGAGGATCAGGCGATTGGTGCCATACCAGACGCGGATACAGTCGACCTTGCTGTTCAGATTGGCGTCCGAGACGAGGTCCGTACAATCCGTTCCGAAGGCCGGATGCCGAATAACCATGGGGCGATTGAGCCAAAACCAGGCTGCAATTGCAGCCGCGATTGCAACGACAAGAATGCCGAGTATCCACCGTACCACGCGTCACCTCCACCGACTCTACTGGGGCGAGCTTACATCAAACTGGCGAAAGAGAACAAGCGTCGGCGCGTTCCGGCTTTCGCAATCTCGGCAAACCCTCCTATATGGCTTCGAAGCATAGGAATCTGCGAGCTGTTTCATGTCTGATTTTCTCTTATTGGCGTTCATTCTCCTGGTGGCGGGAATCATCGCTGTACCGATTGCCACGCGGCTAAAGCTTGGCTCGGTGCTCGGTTACCTGATCGCCGGCATTGCGATCAGCCCCTTATTGGCGGTCCTGGGCGTGGATGTCGTGTCACTGCAGCATTTTGCAGAATTCGGCGTCGTCATGATGCTGTTCCTGGTCGGTATGGAGCTGGAACCGAAACTGCTCTGGCAAATGCGTAATCGGCTGATGGGCCTGGGCGGCGGTCAGGTCCTGCTGACCATGATCCTGGTTATGTCAGTGGCCATGGCATTCGGACAATCCTGGAACACGGCGATCATTATCGGCATGATCCTAGCCCTGTCATCAACCGCCATCGTGCTGCAGACCCTGAACGAAAAGGGGCTGATGAAGAGCGATGGCGGCCAGGCCAGCTTTTCGGTCCTGTTATTCCAGGACATTGCCTTCATTCCAATGCTGGCCATTATTCCGCTTCTGGCCTTTCCGGAAGTGGTGCAGGCGACTGCGGGCGGGGATTCCGAAGGCGGGCTGAGTCTGGTTGAAGACCTCAATGGCTGGCAGACCATGCTGGTCACCGTTGGGGCAATTGCAGTCGTAATTCTCGGCGGGAACTATCTGACACGACCGCTCTTCCGGTTCGTCGCCGGGGCCAAACTGCGGGAATTGTTCACCGCCACGGCGCTGCTCATGGTGATCGGAATCGCGCTCCTGATGACATTGGTCGGCCTGTCTCCGGCGCTCGGAACGTTCCTCGCCGGGGTTGTGCTGGCAAATTCAGAATATAAGCATGAGCTGGAATCTGACATTGATCCGTTCCGTGGTTTGCTGCTCGGCTTGTTCTTCATCACGGTTGGGGCCGGGATTGATTTCAATCTCCTTTCGGCGAATTTTGGGGTTGTGATCAGCATGACGCTCGGGCTGATGGCCCTGAAAGCCACGGTCCTGTTCATTCTCGGCACCGCATTCAAGATACGCGGGGCGCAGCGCTGGTTGTTCACACTTGGCCTCGCACAGGCAGGGGAGTTCGGGTTTGTTTTGCTCGCCTTTACGGCCACCAATGGCATACTGCCGGAATTGATCACGGATCTGCTACTGTTGGTGGTGGCGCTCTCCATGCTGATCACGCCGCTGCTCTTCATTCTATATGATCAGATCGTGGCCGGGCTCTACGCCAAGGGCCAGGAACAGGAAGCCGACGAGATTACCGAAGACAATGGCATCATCATTGCCGGACGGGGCCGGATTGGCGGGATTGTTGATCGGATGCTGCGAACGGCCGGCCACACTGCGACGGTCATCGATTACAGTTCCAAACAGCTCGACATCCTGCGCACCTATGGTGTCAGCCATGCCTATTTCGGCGATGCGACGCGGCCGGACCTGTTGCACGCGGCCGGAATCGACAAGGCCAAGCTTCTCATCGTCACGATTGATGACAAGCACCAGATTACCGAATTGGTGTCCTATGCGACGCGCAATTACCCGAACCTGCACGTGATTGCCCGGGCCGTGGACCGTCACCATACGTATGAGCTCTGGGCGCATGGTTGCCGCGACATTATTCGGGAAACCTATGACAGTTCGCTGCGGATTGGCCGATCGGCGTTCGAAGCCCTGGGCACGCCGCGCGCCGCCGCGGATCGCATGAAAGACGCCTTCCATGAGATGGACCAGCAATCGATGATCGAGGTCGCAGATGTCTACGATATCGACATTCCGGCGCACGAGAATGACGCCTATGTCGCCCGCATTCGCGAGCGCGCGGAAGGCTGGGAGAGCGAGCTTCACGACCGAATGATGGAAATCATTGATGATGAAGTCGAGAAAGCCTGACCTTCGCGAACTCGAATTCCGGTTGACGTCCGCGACTGAAATAAGCTAACGGGCGCGCAGGTTGAGACGCCTGCCGCTCGCTGGACTTCTGGTCCGAGGTGAAGCTCTCACCGGGATACCGGTTTCTATCGCAGACCATTTCACACCTGGTCTGGCGGCAATGCGAGCCCCGCCTTTGTCAGACCAACAGGTTTCGCGAAAGGAATCTCGCGATGGTTTCGCATATATATACACGCGTTCAGGCCAAGGCCCGGGCGCGTCAGATCAAGGCCGAGCAGGGGGCATCCATGTCTTTGTCCGCAGCGCTCGAACAGGTTGCCCGGGAAATGGGGTTCCGCGATTGGAACACCGCGTCGGCGCGGCTGTCCAACCGGCCGGAAGCGGCGTGGCAAGTGGGGGAGCGCGTCAGCGGCCACTATTTGAAACGTGCCTTTTCGGGACGCATCCATGGCGTCCGCGAGCTGCAAGGCGGCGCCGGATATCAAGTGACCCTGCACTTTGATGATCCCGTCGACGTTGTCGACTGGGACAGTTTCTCAGCCTATCGACAGCGCGTGACGGCCTTTGTTTCGCCCGAGGGGATTTCCTGGGCGAAAACAGGCGACGGCGTTCCGCACCTGACCGTGGCGCGGGAGACTACGCTGGTGGTTTAGGGGGCAAACGAAAGCGCCCCTCATCTTGCCTCGCCGGCGGATGAGGGGCGCTGATTTGTTGAGAGAAGGGACTAGACCTTTTCAGGCTTGCCTTTGCCAGCGGGTTTCGGTTTCCGTTTGGCGGGTTTGTCTTCGACATATTTGAAGGTCAGTTCGTCCTTCTTCTTGTCGTGTCCGATCTTCACCGTGCCGCCTTTGGCGAGTTTGCCGAACAGCAATTCCTCGGCCATTGGCTTCTTCACATGTTCGGAGATGACGCGAGCCAGTGGCCGTGCGCCAAACTCGGCATCGAAACCGCGCTTGGCGAGCCAGTCGCGGGCGCCGGCGGCCAGTTCGATCGTGACATTGCGATCGGCGAGCTGGATTTCCAGCTGCAGAACGAATTTCTCGACCACGCGCTCAATAATCTCAGGCGTCAGTCCGCCGAATGTGATCACTGAGTCCAGACGGTTGCGGAATTCCGGCGTGAACAGGCGCTTCAGCGCCTCTTCCTGCTCGTCATCCTTGCGACCGCGGCCAAAGCCGATGGAATTCTTCGCGGCATCCGACGCACCGGCATTGGTGGTCATGACCAGGATGACATTGCGGAAATCGACCTTGCGGCCATTCGCATCGGTCAGCGTACCATTGTCCATCACCTGCAGCAGGACGTTGAACAGATCCGGATGCGCTTTCTCGATCTCGTCGAGGAGAACCACACAATGTGGGTGCTGCATCACGGCATCGGTCAGCAAGCCGCCTTCATCATACCCGACATAGCCAGGAGGCGCGCCGATCAGGCGCGAGACGGAATGGCGTTCCATATATTCCGACATGTCGAACCGGTGCAGCTCGACGCCGAGAATATTGGCCAGCTGACGCGTCACTTCGGTCTTGCCGACGCCGGTCGGACCGGTGAACAGGTAAGAGCCGATCGGCTTGTTTGGTTCGCGCAAGCCAGCGCGCGACAGTTTGATCGCACTGGCCAGGGCATCGATCGCTTCGTCCTGGCCATAGACCACGCGCTTGAGATCCGCTTCCAGCGACTTGATCGCCTGGGCATCGTCTTTCGACACCTGTTTGGGGGGAATGCGGGCAATCTTGGCGACAATCGCCTCAACCTCTTTCACCCCAATCGTCTTGCGACGCTTGTTTTCAGGCACCAGCCACTGGGTCGCACCTGCTTCATCGATGACGTCGATCGCCTTGTCCGGCAGCTTGCGATCGGTCATGTACCGGGCCGACAGTTCCACCGCGGCGCGGATCGCGTCATTGGTGTAGCGCAGGCCGTGAAAGTCCTCGAACGTCGATTTCAGACCGGTGAGAATTTTCACCGCATCTTCGACATTCGGCTCAACCACATCAATCTTGCGGAACCGGCGCGACAGGGCGCGGTCTTTTTCGAAATGCTGCTTATACTCTTTGAAGGTCGTTGAGCCCATGCAGCGGACTTCGCCATTTTGCAGCGCCGGCTTGAGAAGGTTGGACGCATCCATCGCGCCGCCAGAGGTCGCTCCGGCGCCGATAATGGTGTGGATCTCATCAATGAACAGGATGCCTTTTTCCTGTTCGCCAATTTCCTTCATCACCGCTTTTAATCGTTCTTCAAAGTCACCGCGATAGCGCGTGCCGGCAAGCAGGGCGCCCATGTCGAGGGCCCAGATGACGGCATCATCGAGAATTTCCGGCACTTCATTATTCACGATCATGCGGGCAAGCCCTTCGGCGATCGCGGTCTTTCCGACGCCCGGGTCACCGACCAGGATCGGATTGTTCTTGGACCGGCGGCAGAGCACTTCGATACAGCGCTCAATCTCAAGCTGGCGCCCGATCAGCGGATCGATTTTGCCTTGCTTGGCTTTCTCATTGAGATTGACGCAATAGGCATCCAGCGCTTCGCTTTGCGGTGCATTTGGCGGCGCTTCCTCGGCTTCGGCGCCGCGCGGCGTGCTCGGGCGGTTCTGTCCCGGCACTTTCGAGACGCCATGACTGACATAATTGACCGCGTCATAGCGGGTCATGTCCTGTTCCTGCAGGAAGTAAGTCGCGTGGCTCTCGCGCTCGGAAAAAATCGAGATCAGAATATTGGCGCCTGACACTTCATCGCGGCCGGAGCTTTCGACGTGCAATACGGCGCGTTGCACCACACGTTGAAACGCGGCGGTCGGCTGGACACGGCCGGATGGATTGTCCGTGATCAGGCTGGACAGGTCTTCATCAATATATTGCTCCAGCGCCTGTTTCAGGTCTGGAATGTTCACCTTGCAGGCGGACATGACTTCAACGGCGTCGTCATCCTCGGTCAGCGCCAGCAGCAAGTGTTCCAGCGTCGCATATTCATGCTGACGCTCACCCGCAGCTGTAAGGGCGCGTTCGAGGGCGGATTCGAGACTAGGGGTTAAGCCTGGCATTTTTGTTTTCTCCTAGTCTTCTTTTTCCATCGTACATTGCAGCGGGTGTTCATTGCGGCGCGCCATGTCCATGACTTGCGCAACCTTGGTCTCCGCCACCTCATAAGTATAGACGCCGCACACACCGACGCCTTTCTGGTGAACATGCAACATAATCCGAGTCGCCTGTTCCCGGCTCTTGTTGAAGAACCGCTCCAGAATCAGAACGACAAACTCCATTGGCGTGTAATCATCATTCAGGATCAGCACGCGATACATGCTCGGTTTCTTGGTCCGAACCCTTGTTTTCGTTGCGATTCCAATACCGCCATCATCATCCCCACCAGGGCCGATCGGGCCTTGCGGTTCATTCGGGTCTGAAAGCTTTATGCGGTCAATTCTGATAGACATGAGCTAGAAGATAAGCGTTCCTTTCTGAATGTGTAGACTGACGCTGCGGAGCCTGGGGATCAAGCCGGAAAATGATCAATTTGTAGTCAGTTTGCCAATTAATTTTGTGACCCGCTTTTGATTGGCGCCGAGATCGGAATAGCCAAGGCGAGATCGCGAATAGATGGCCAGGGTTGAACGGCCTTCATCGAGCGGGATGATTTCCACATCGACATCATCCTTGAACCGCATCAATCCCGTGGTCGCGACAAATTTCAGCCTGAGCGTTTCGGCATCCGCGCTGACCTTTCCAAAACTGCGATCAGCGGCGATGATCTCACTCAGTTTCGAGAACAAGCCGCGCCCGGTCATGGCAAAGTCAGGCGGGGCGAAGTCGGGCTCTGCGGCGAGGCAATGATGGTCCGGCGCCGCCAGACACGTATTCGGTTTGGGCGGGCGCTTAAGCGATTTGAAATTGATAAAGTCGGTCATCAACCAAGTCTGCCCGGACTCGCCTGATTTGTCAGGGGCAGAATAGAAAAACCGGGCAGGGCTGCCCGGCTCTCCTGAAACTCTGAAAAGAGTCGCTTAAGCGGTTTTCGCGCTCTTGGACGCTTTCTTGGCCTGCTTGGCCAGAGGCGCAAACGCGTCGCGCAGGGTCTCAGTGTAAACTTCGGAAAGCTCGTTGAAGCCTTTGAGATTATTCTCGAATGCCGACTTCAAATATTTGGTCTGGATGCCCATCGCATCTTCGAGAGATTCAGCTTCGGCCAGTTTCTTGCCGGTTTCAACCGACAGGGTCATTTGCTGCTTCATATGGGCCATCATGGCCTGGCTGGCTTCCTGCATGCCTTTGACAGAGGCGCGGGTGCTGGCGGTTGACGCTTCCATGGCACCGCGGGCGAGTGAGCCGACGGAATCCGTATCCGGGAAAAAGCCTGAAAACGCGTCCGTGTTAAATGCGCTGAAGGGGAAGGTGAAAGGGGAAGCAGCAAATGACCCTGTCGGTTGAAACCGGCAAGAAACTGGCCGAAGCTGAATCTCTCGAAGATGCGATGGGCATCCAGACCAAATATTTGAAGTCGGCATTCGAGAATAATCT
>JBCCZH010000058.1:0-12433 GCA_039188075.1 Pseudomonadota bacterium | reverse complement strand
GTATGATGGATCTCGGAACGCAATTTCGACCTTGCCCAATCTGCCATCTGACATCCCTGCGGAGCCAGAGCCCGCGCCTGTCAAAGAGGCGAAGACGACGCTGATCAAGGATTCCAAACCCGCGCCGAAACCGGAAGACAAGCCGGAGGTGCTGGAGATTGCCGATGGCGAGGAAGACGATCTCAAACGCATCAAGGGCATCGGCCCGGTCAACGAAAAGGCCCTGAACGAGTTGGGCATTTACAAGTTCGGCCAGATCGCGGCCTGGACGCCCGCCAATGTCGACTGGGTCGAGGATTTCATGTCCTTCCCGGGCCGGATTGAGCGCGAAGACTGGATTGCCCAGGCAAAAACGCTGGCAGAGGGCGAAGAGACCGAATTCTCCAAACGTGTCGATGCTGGTGAAGTTGAGTCCTCTCTTGATGAGGGAGACGAATGATGGCGCTTGTTGAAAAGCCCGACCCCAAGAAAAAGCTGCTAATGGCCGCGATTGTCGATGCGATTCTGGTTGGCGCGGGTTTGGTCGTGTTTCTGACGACCAATAGCGCGATCTGGTTCATAATGGCGCTGGTCGCGGGGGCGGTGATCAGCACGCCGCTGCTGCTGTCTGCGGCCCGCGAGATGAAGGAGCAGAATGATGCTTCAAGATAAAGATCGTATCTTCACCAATCTGTACGGCACACAGGATCCCGGTCTTGAGGGGGCCAAGGCGCGTGGCGCCTGGCATCTGACTCGCGAAATGCTCGCTCAGGGGCCGGACTGGCTGTGCAATCAGGTCAAGGAAAGCGGCCTGCGGGGTCGCGGCGGCGCGGGGTTCCCGACCGGTCTGAAATGGACTTTCATGCCAAAATCTGTCGGCGAGCGGCCGCATTATCTGGTCGTCAATGCTGATGAATCCGAGCCGGGCACGTGTAAGGACCGTGAGATCATGCGCCATGACCCGCACCTTCTGATCGAAGGCTGTATGGTGGCGAGCCGGGCCATGCGCGCGCATGCTTGCTATGTCTATCTGCGCGGCGAATATATTGCCGAACGGGAAGCGCTCGAGAAGGCTGTCAAAGAAGCCTATGAGGCCAAACTGATCGGCAAGGACAATGTGAATGGCTGGGATTTCGATCTCTTTGTCCATCACGGTGCCGGCGCCTATATTTGCGGCGAAGAGACGGCACTGCTGGAAAGCCTGGAAGGCAAGAAAGGCCAACCGCGCCTCAAACCGCCATTCCCGGCCAATGCCGGTCTGTATGGCTGTCCAACGACGGTCAATAATGTGGAATCGATCGCGGTCGTCCCGACCATTCTGCGCCGCGGGGCGAGCTGGTTTGCGGGCTTTGGTCGTCCGAATAATACCGGCACGAAACTGTTCTGCGTCTCTGGTCATGTCAACGCGCCCTGCAATGTCGAAGAAGAAATGTCGATAACGTTCAAGGACTTGATCGACACACATTGTGGCGGCATTCGCGGCGGTTGGGACAATCTGAAAGCGGTCATTCCGGGCGGCTCTTCCGTCCCGATGGTGCCAGCCGAACAGATTATCGACGCACATATGGATTTCGACACGCTGCGCGACCTGCAATCCGGGCTCGGGACAGCGGCGGTGATCGTCATGGACAAGTCGACCGACCTGATCCACGCGATCGCGCGCATCGCATACTTCTACAAGCATGAAAGCTGCGGCCAGTGTACGCCATGCCGGGAAGGCACAGGCTGGATGTGGCGCGTGCTGGAACAGATGGTCAAAGGCGAAGCGCATCATGCCGATATCGACAAACTGCTGGACGTGTCCAAGCAGGTCGAGGGGCACACGATTTGCGCGCTCGGCGATGCTGCAGCCTGGCCCGTCCAGGGCCTGATCCGGCATTTCCGACATGAGATTGAAGACCGCATCACCCAGTACCGGGCGCCCCGCGCGCTGGTCCAGGGTCACACAGTGGCGGCGGAGTAAGAGCAATGTCCGACGATCTTTTCAAACTGAACATTGACGGCGAAGAAGTCGAAGTGCCGCGCTCTTACACGCTGATGCAGGCGTGTGAGGAAGCTGGCGCTGAAATCCCGCGCTTCTGTTATCACGAGCGCCTCTCCGTCGCTGGTAATTGCCGCATGTGTCTCGTTCAGTGGCATGGCGCGCCGAAGCCGATTGCGTCTTGTGCGCAGACCGTCGGTGATATGCGGATGAATCCGGATGGCACACCGCCAAACATCTCGACCAAAGGCGACTATGTCGAAAAAGCCCGCAATGGCGTGATGGAATTCCTGCTGATCAATCACCCGCTGGATTGCCCGATCTGTGACCAGGGCGGCGAATGTGACTTGCAGGACCAGGCCGTTGCCTATGGCCGCGCTGATAGCCGCTATGAGCTGAACAAGCGCGCTGTCGAAGACAAGAATATGGGCCCGCTGGTCAAGACGATCATGACCCGCTGCATTCAGTGCACACGTTGTGTGCGATTTGCGGCAGAAGTCGCGGGCGTGGAAGAGATCGGCATGATCTCGCGCGGCGAAAGCGCTGAAATCACGACCTATCTGGAAGAAAGCCTGACTTCGGAACTGTCCGGCAATGTCATCGATCTCTGCCCGGTCGGAGCGCTGACCTCCAAGCCATACGCCTACAATGCGCGGCCCTGGGAG
Organism: Pseudomonadota bacterium; assembly: GCA_039188075.1. Lineage (GTDB taxonomy): Bacteria > Pseudomonadota > Alphaproteobacteria > Caulobacterales > Hyphomonadaceae > Henriciella. The sequence continues at coordinate 9,808 of JBCCZH010000058.1, read as the reverse complement.
CTGCGCAAGACGGAGAGCGTGGACATCATGGACGCGCTCGGTTCAAACATTCGCGTAGATGCCAAGGGCGATGCGGTGATGCGCATCATGCCGGTGATCAATGAAGAAGTGAATGAAGAGTGGCTATCTGACAAATCCCGCTTCATCTGGGATGGGCTGGCCCGCCAACGTCTCGACAAGGCCTATATCCGCAAGGATGGCAAACTGACGCCCGCGAATTGGGGCGAGGCGTTCGAAGCGGCCAAGACGGCGCTGTCTGTCCCGGCGGAGAAGATTGGCTTTGTCGCCGGTGACCTCATCGAAGTGGAACAGGCCAAGGCGGCCCTGGACCTGGCGCGGGCGCTTGGCGTACAGAGCACCGATTGCCGCCCGGCGGGCGCCGCGTATGGTGCGGATGGCGTGCGTGAGCGCTATATCTTCAATCCGACTCTGCTCGGCATCGAAGAGGCGGATGCGCTTCTGCTGATCGGCACCAATCCGCGTAAGGAAGCGGCCGTCTGGAATTCTCGCATTCGCAAGGCCTGGCTGTGGAATGACCTGAAAGTGGGCGTCATCGGTGAAGCCGCGGATCTGACCTATGAGTATGAACACCTTGGTGAGGGGCCGGACGCTCTGAAAGGCCTGTTCAACCACGATAGCGAAATCGCAGAAGCCCTGCGCAATGCCGAGAAGCCGATGATCGTGATCGGAGAGGGCGTGCTCGCCCGCGAAGACGGTCAGGCCATTCTCGCCGCTGCGCATGATTACGCGCTCGAGATTCAGGCGATCAAGGATGACTGGGCCGGCTTTGGTGTCCTGCACAGCGCAGCGGGCCGCGTAGGCGCGCTCGATACAGGCTTTGTGCCTGGCGAAGGCGGCAGCGACACGGCCGGTATTCTTGGCGGCGGCATGGATACGGTTGTCCTGCTAGGTGCGGATGAGGTGGATCTGTCCAAGACCGGCGATGCGACAGTGATCTATGTCGGAAGCCATGGCGATACTGGCGCGAGCAAGGCGGATATCATCCTGCCGTCTGCGGCTTATACGGAAATCGCGGCAACCTATGTGAACACGGAAGGCCGCGTCCAGATGACCCGCCGCGCCGTGCAGCCGAAAGGCGAAGCCCGCGAAGGCTGGGCAATCTTCCGGGCTCTGTCCGACGTGTTGGGCAAGACGCTCTCTTATGATTCGGCCGATGAGTTGCGGGCCACATTGCGCGAATCCAATCCGGTTTTTGCGGGCCTCGGCTATGCGCCTGGCGATGCTGGCGTGGAGGCTTTGAAAGCCCCAATTCCGGGTGGCGGATCGACCGTAGGTGGCGCATTCACCGCTACGATTGGCGATTTTTACCTCACCAATCCTATCGCACGGGCGTCCAAGACCATGGCCGAGTGTTCGTTACAGAAACAAGGTCTTGAAACCGTGATGGCAGCGGAGTAGGGCGGCGCGATGAGTGGTTTGATCGAACAATACGGCGCACTGACCGGATGGTTGCTGGTGCTCGGACAGATTGGCCTGTTCACGCTGGTCCTGTCCCTCTCGATCGCCTTCCTGCTTCTGCTCGACCGCAAGGTCTGGGCCGCAGTGATGATGCGCAAGGGCCCGAACGTGGTCGGCCCGTTCGGGTTGATGCAGAGCTTTGCAGATTTCGGGAAATTTCTGCTCAAGGAAATCATCATTCCGGCGGGTGCCAACAAGACCGTCTTTCTGATCGCGCCGATCCTGACCCTGACCCTGGCGTTTGCGGCCTGGGCCGCCATTCCTGTGGCGCCGGGCTGGGTCATCTCGGACATTAATGTCGGGATCCTGTACCTGTTCGCAATCTCGTCCCTGGGCGTCTATGGCATCATCATGGGCGGGTGGGCGTCAAACTCGAAGTACCCGTTCCTCGCCTCGCTGCGCAGCGCGGCGCAAATGGTGTCTTATGAGGTCTCGATTGGTCTTATCATTATTACGGTGATCCTGCTTGCCGGATCGATGAACCTGTCTGAAATCGTCAACGCTCAGGATGGCGGATTCTGGACCTGGCACCTGATCACGTTCGAACATTTCCCGATGATTCCGGTCATGTTGGCCGCGTTCGTCATGTTCTTTGTGTCCGCGCTAGCGGAAACCAATCGCCCGCCCTTCGATTTGCCCGAAGCGGAATCGGAGCTTGTTGCCGGTTACCAGGTCGAATATTCGGCCACGCCATATCTGCTCTTCATGTTCGGGGAGTATCTCAACATCGTCCTCATGTGCGCGATGATGACTCTGCTCTTCCTCGGTGGCTGGCATGGGCCGGTGCCGCTCGGCGCCGATTTTGTAAACATGTTCCCAGCCTGGATTGTCAATCTCGGGCACCTTGCCTGGTTCATGGCCAAACTGGTTTTCTTCTTCTTCCTCTTCGCCCTCGTGAAGGCGGTGGTCCCGCGGTATCGCTATGACCAGCTGATGCGGCTCGGGTGGAAGATCTTCCTGCCAACAGCGCTCGCTGCGGTGGTGATTGTTGGCGGATATGTCGTCTATGCAGGAGTTCAGGCATGAGCTTAGTTCAGACCATTCGCGGCGCGTTTCTGACCGATTTTATCGGCGCGTTCGGCCTTGGCATCAGAGAGATGTTCCGCCGCAAGGCGACCGTGAATTACCCGTTTGAGAAGAACCCGGTCAGCCCACGTTTTCGCGGGGAACACGCCTTGCGCCGATACCCGAATGGCGAAGAACGCTGCATTGCCTGCAAGCTCTGCGAAGCGATCTGTCCGGCACAAGCGATCACGATCGAGGCGGAGCCGCGCGAAGACGGTTCGCGCCGTACGACGCGCTATGACATCGATATGGTGAAATGCATCTATTGCGGATTCTGTCAGGAAGCCTGTCCTGTGGATGCGATTGTCGAAGGACCGAATTTCGAGTTCGCGACCGAGACACGCGAAGAGCTTTATTACGACAAAGAGAAACTGCTGGCGAATGGGGATCGCTGGGAGCGACTCATTGCAAAGAATTTGGAACTGGACGCGCCGTACCGGTAGCGTTCGAAATTGAGGGGCGGGCAACCGCCGGAAGGGAACTGGGGCTAAAACAGTGGAACTGATTGCCTTCTATATTTTCGCGGCGATTGTGACCGTGTCGGCTTTGGCCGTGATCATGGCCAAGAACCCGGTACATTCGGTCCTCTGGCTGATCCTGACCTTCTTCACGGCGGCCGGCCTGTTCGTGCTGGTCGGGGCCGAGTTTCTCGCCATGCTGCTGGTCGTTGTCTATGTCGGTGCCGTCGCGGTGCTGTTCCTGTTTGTGGTGATGATGCTCGACGTCGATTTCGTCGAGCTGAAGCAGGGGACGTTGCGCTACTGGCCCTTTGCCGCATTGATCGGCGTCGCCTTCATCGCCGAGATCGCTCTGGCCAGCTTTGCTCGAGGAAGTTCAAACAATACCAGTTTTGACGCTGCGCCCGGCGCTGACACCAATACCGAGGCGATCGGGCAGGTCATGTACACCGAATACTTCCTGCTCTTCCAGCTGGCGGGCCTGATCCTGCTGGTCGCCATGATTGGCGCGATTGTCCTGACCTTGCGCGAGCGCCTGGGCGTCAAACGCCAGAATATTGCGCGCCAGACCTCGCGCCGGCGTGATGATGCGATTGAGAAAGTTGCGGTCGAACCAGGGAAGGGGATTTAAGTATGGATCTCACCATCAATCACTTCCTGACCATATCGGCGATCCTGTTCACGATCGGCGTGGTCGGCATTTTCGTGAACCGCAAGAATATCATCGTCATTCTGATGGCGATCGAGCTGATCCTCCTGTCGGTGAACATCAATCTGGTCGCGTTTTCGGTCTTTTCCGGCACGATTGCCGGGCAGATTTTTGCCATGCTGGTGCTCACAGTGGCGGCGGCAGAAGCCGCGGTCGGCCTAGCCATTCTCGTCGTCTATTTCCGCAATCGCGGTGACATTGCGGTCGAGAGCGTCGACCTGATGAAGGGGTAGGGATTCATGCTGTTTGACGAAGCCATCCAATTCATCGTCCTGGGGCCTGGCCTTGCTGCCCTGGTCGCGGGTCTGTTCCAACGCTTTATCGGCGATCGCGGCGCCATGGTCCTGACGACCAGTATCGTTCTGATGGCTGGTGCATTGTCGCTCTATCAATTGTTCGCTTATGCCGCCGGCGTTGGCGGGGCGGGGCATGTTGAGCATGCGGCCCTTGCCGCTGATACGGGGGATGCTGCGGCCCATGTCGGTCAGCATGTCATCCATCTCTTCACCTGGATGGAAGTCGGGCAGTTCAAGGCCGACTGGGCCATTCGTGTCGACGCCATGTCGATTGTCATGATGGCGGTGATTACCAGCGTGTCCGGGCTCGTGCACCTGTATAGCTGGGGCTATATGGAAGAGGATCCGCACAAGGCACGTTTCTTCTCTTACCTGTCGCTGTTCACCTTTACGATGCTGATGCTGGTCACGGCCGATAATTTCATCCAGCTCTTCTTCGGCTGGGAAGGCGTGGGCCTCGCCTCCTATCTCCTGATCGGGTTCTGGTATCAGAACAAGGCTCCGAACGATGCCGCGATCAAAGCCTTTGTCACCAACCGGGTTGGCGATTTTGGGTTAGCGCTCGGCATTATGGCGGTCTTCCTGGTCTTCGGGTCCGTCGAATTCGAGCCGGTCCTCTCGGCGATCAAGGAAAATGCCGAAGTCGTGCCGCTGGCGCTGGCGGAAGCTGGACAAGTCCGTGACCTGGTCGTGCCATTCCTGGCCTGGAACATCCCGGCGCTGGAACTGATTGGTGTCCTTCTCTTCATTGGCGCGATGGGCAAGTCGGCACAATTCTTCCTGCATGTCTGGTTGCCGGATGCGATGGAAGGTCCAACTCCGGTCTCGGCGCTGATCCACGCCGCGACCATGGTGACGGCGGGCGTCTATCTGGTCTGTCTGGTCTCGCCCATCTATGAGTATGCGCCGTTTGCCGCCTCAATGATTGCCCTGATCGGGGCTGTCACGGCGCTTTATGCAGCGACGGTTGGTATGGCGCAGAACGATATCAAACGTGTCATCGCCTATTCGACCTGTTCGCAACTTGGCTACATGTTCTTTGCCGCGGGCATCGGCGCCTATGAAGCAGCCATGTTCCACCTGTTCACCCACGCATTCTTCAAAGCCCTGCTCTTCCTCGGCGCCGGTTCGGTGATCCATGGCGCGCATCACGAGCAGGATATGCGTAATATGGGCGGCTTTGCGCGCTTCATGCCGCTGACTTATGGCGCGATGATGATCGGGACGATTGCGATTATCGGACTCGGTATTCCTCATGTCTGGGGCTTGTCCGGCTTCTTCTCCAAGGATGCGATTATCGAAACAGCCTTTGCGGCCGGTATGAACGGAGTCGCATTCGGGCAATTGGCCTTCTGGTTCGGTATTGTCGCGGCCTTGCTGACCAGCTTCTATTCGTGGCGCCTGATCTATATGACCTTCCACGGACCACGCGCCGAACCACATCATGATGAGGCGCATGGGCATGATGATCATGGTCATGATCACCATCATGGCGATCCGCATGAATCGCCAATGGTCATGCTGATCCCACTTGGCTTGTTGAGCATTGGGGCGGTCTTTGCTGGGTGGTATTTCTACGACGCCTTCGTGGGGCACGATTATAAAGAATTCTGGGATGGCGCGATCTATGCGGCCAAGGAAAACACGGTGCTCAAGGACAAGTATAATGTTCCGGAATGGGTGTTCTGGGCGCCTCTGATCGTCACCGTCACGGGCTTTGTGATTGCCACATTCACCTATCTGTTCAATCGCGGTGTGGGGGCAAAGATTGCCGAGAATGGCGGTCCGCTGCACGGACTGTTCGCCAATAAATGGTATTTCGATGAGCTTTATAATGTGACGCTCATTCGCGGCTCTGCCTGGTTTGGCGACCTGTTCAAAGCTGGCGACAAGAAGGTCGTAGATGGTCTCGGACCGGACGGCGTCTCCGCCCTCGTGCGCTGGAGCGCTCGTCGACTGTCGGCCATGCATACCGGTTATCTCTATCACTATGCGTTCGTGATCATTGGCGCCGCCCTGGTCTTCGGCGCCATCCTGTTCTGGCGCAGTGGAGGCGCAGGCTAATGGACTTCCCAATTCTCTCTGCGGTGACGTTTACGCCGCTGGCGGGTGCCATCCTGATCCTGCTGGTCAAAATGCTGACCGGGGCGCAAACGCGCCCGGATGGCAGCGAAGACGAGCGCGTTATGTATGCCGGTCTGATGTTCAGCGTCGGCACGTTCGCCGCGTCGATCGTTATGCTGCTGAGCTTCGATCTGAACGGCACCGGCTATCAGCTGATCGAGCAAGTCGATTGGTTCTCGGGAATCCAATACAAAATGGGTGTGGACGGCATGTCGCTCTTGCTGATCCTCCTGACCACATTGCTGACGCCGATTGCGCTGATTGCCAGTATTGGCTCGATCAAGCACCGACTGACCGAATATGTTGTCTCTTTCCTGGTGCTTGAGACCTTCATGATCGGCGTCTTCTGCGCTCTGGACCTGGTCGTGTTCTACGTCTTCTTTGAAGCGGGTCTGATTCCGATGTTCATCATTATCGGCGTCTGGGGCGGCGTAGACCGCATCTATGCGAGTTTCAAATTCTTCCTCTACACGCTCCTCGGCTCGCTCTTCATGCTGGCCGCGGTCGTCTATATGTATCTGACGGCGGGTACATCTGATGTCGTTCAGTTGGAGCAGTTCGAGTTTGCCAAATCGGCGCAGACTTGGTTGTGGCTCGCTTTCTTTGCCTCCTTTGCAGTGAAATTGCCTATGTGGCCCGTGCATACCTGGTTGCCAGATGCGCACGTTCAGGCGCCGACCGCGGGCTCTGTCATCCTGGCCGGTATTCTCCTGAAAATGGGCGGTTATGGCTTTCTGCGTTTCAGCCTGCCTATGTTCCCGGATGCCAGCGTATTGTTTCAGCCCTTCGTCTTTACGATATCCGTGATTGCGATCGTGTACGCCTCGCTGGTGGCCTGGCGACAGACCGATATGAAAAAGCTGATCGCCTATTCGTCCGTGGCACATATGGGTTTTGTGACGCTGGGTATTTTCTCGTTCACCGAGATTGGCGTTCAGGGCGCGGTCTTCCAGATGCTCAGTCACGGGTTGATCTCCGGCGCGCTGTTCCTGATTGTCGGGGTTGTCTATGACCGCATGCATACGCGGGAGATTTCCGCTTATGGCGGGCTCGTCCACCGGATGCCCATTTATGCGACGCTATTCATGCTCTTCACGATGGCCAATGTCGGCTTGCCCGGCACCAGCGGCTTTGTCGGCGAAATCCTGACCATGGTCGGCGCCTTCCAGGCAAATACGTGGGCCGCAGCGGGTGCTGCGCTGGGTGTGATCTTCTCAGCCGTCTATATGCTGACACTGTATCGGCGCACCGTTTTCGGTGAGATCACCAATCCGGAGTTGGAATCGATCGAGGACGTCAATATCAAGGAATTGATCTGTCTCATTCCTTTGGCGATCGGCACCATTCTCCTGGGTGTTCTGCCCAATCTCATTTTTGATATCACGCGTGAATCCTCACTTCACGCACTCGCACAGATGGCGGGAGGATAAGGCTCATGTTTGATATAGAAGCCCTTCTGAACGCGATCGCGCCAGAGCTTTTGCTGGCCGCAGCCGGCCTGCTGGGCGTTACTATTGGCGCCTTGTTCGGGGACAGGTTCAACGGCATCTCGTTCAAGCTCGGGGCGGGCGTCTTGTTCGCATCAGCCGCGCTTGCAATCTTCTACTGGGAAGGCGGCCGCGCGTTTGATGGTTTGGTCGAAACGAGCAGCTTTGCCAATTTCGCCAAAGTGGTGAGCTTTGCCTCCGCCGGTATCGCCCTGCTTATGGCAGAAGGCTTCCTGCGCCGGCACGACACGATGCGATATGAGTATTCGCTGCTGATGATTTTTGCCGCGCTCGGTATGGGCGTGATCCTGTCATCGTCCAACTTCATGACGCTTTACTTGGGCGTCGAGACACTCAGTCTATCGTCCTATGTACTGGCCTCGTTCCACCGCGACAGCCCGCGTTCGGCAGAGGCGGGCTTGAAGTATTTCGTCCTCGGTGCGCTCGCTTCGGGCCTGTTGCTATATGGAATTTCTCTGGTCTACGGCTTTGCCGGCGGCACCAGCTATGAAGCGGTGGCAGATGCCGATGCCAGCCTGGGCTTCATGTTCGGTATGGTGCTGATGATAACCGGCCTGGCCTTCAAAGTATCGGCGGCGCCGATGCATGTCTGGACCCCGGATGTCTATGAAGGTGCGCCGAGCCCGGTCGTTGCCTTCTTTGCGACAGCGCCGAAAATGGCCAGCATGGTGGTCTTTGCGATCATCATGTTCACCGCCTTCCCGCAGGCCATGGCATTCGAAAACTGGCAACTGATCATCGGAATCATCGCGGGTGCGTCGATGCTGGTTGGTGCGTTTGGGGCTTTGCCACAAGCCAATCTCAAGCGCCTGCTCGGCTATTCGTCGATCGCCAATATGGGTTACGCGCTGGTCGCGGTTGCAGCGGGCGTGCAGTATGGCGTGGGTGCGCTGCTGATCTTCATGACCGCTTACGTGATTGCTTCGCTGGGCCTGTTTGGTGGGGTTCTGTCAATGCGCCGCGAAGGCGGCATGGTTGAGAATATTGATGAATTGGCAGGCCTGATCCGTCGCCAGCCTGGCTTGGCCACGGCCTTGACGGTATTGCTCATCTCAGTCTCCGGTTTCCCGCTCGCCTTCGGCTTTCTCGGCAAGTTGGCTGTACTTGAAGCCGGTTGGAATGCCGGGCTGATGCCATTGATCATCATTCTGATCATCAGCTCTGTCATTGCGATGTATTATTATCTGCGCATCGTCAAAATCATGTGGTTTGACGAACAGGCCGAAGATTTCGAGCCGGTTGATGGTTGGGTGACCGGGACCGTTTACGTGTCTGCGATTGCCAGCGTTTTGTTGCTCGTTCTCGTCAGCCCACTCAGCGAACTCGCCGCTGGTACAGCGGCAAGCCTGGTCTCGTGATTCAGACCGCGCCCGTCTATTGGTATGATGACATAGACAGCACCAGCGAAGAGGCCAAGCGCCGGGCGCGGCGCAGCGAAACCTCTGCGGTCTGGATCGCGGCGCATCAGCAAAATGCGGGCAGGGGACGGCTTGGCCGCAGCTGGGTCTCACCAGTTGGAAATTTGTTCAGCACCGTCCTGTTTCCTGAACCAGGTGGATTGAGTGTAGCTGCGCGGATTCCCTTCGCAGCGGCTTTGGCGGTGCGGGATACGTGCGAAGCCGTGACACCGGATTTGGGATCGCGCTTGAAATGGCCCAATGATGTTCGAGTCCGTGGGCATAAGATCAGCGGCATCCTGACGGAGACAGGCGAGACCAATGGTGTGGTCTGGATTGCGCTCGGGATGGGGATCAATCTCAAACACACACCTCAGGGCGTCGATCAGGCCGCGACGAGTCTTGTGCAGGAAGGCGCACCTGCGGCCCTCACGCCGGAGCTCCTCCTTGATCAATTGCGGGCATCGGTGCACCAGCGTATCGAACAGGCCCGGCAGGACTTTTCTGGCTTGCTGGAAGCCTGGTTGACGGCGGCTGAAGGGCGAGGGGAACGGGTTCAAGCCGGCCCGGTTCAGGATCGCGTTGAAGGGGTGTTTGAGGGGCTCGCCGATGATGGGGGGCTGATCTTGCGATTGCCGGATGGCTCGCAGCGCACCATAAGGGCGGGTGACGTAGATTTAGTGAAGCGAGTGAGCTGAATGCTGTTAGTAATTGATGTCGGCAACACAAATACCGTGTTTGCGCTCCACAGCGGCACCGAATGGGTGTCGAG
>JBCCZH010000057.1:0-12555 GCA_039188075.1 Pseudomonadota bacterium | reverse complement strand
TTTGCACGGTTTGTTACCCTACGTGCTGAATAAGACCCGGAATGACTCGTCTGCTGCCCCTCTGCGCCATTGCGACATGCGCCATCATCCAGCCTGCCTGGGCGGCGGAAGTGCGCGTGAACAGCGAGACGGCGGATGCCGTTCTTTTGTCAGACCTGCGACGCGAATTACGTACATCGGAGTCGACGGAAACCATTTTTGAAGCCCGTCGTCAGGCCCGAAACGCGGCTCAGAAAGCGGAAAACTATCTCAATTCCCGCGGTTATTTCGCCCCCGAGATTGCCTTTGCAGTCGATGCCGGACCGCCACCTGTCGGACAAGTCCAGATCGAGCCAGGCCCGCAATTCACGCTGGCCAGCATCGAGATCGATACCGGAGCTCAGACTCTGTCAGAGACAGCCGTCTCCGCCATGGCCACGGTCCGCACTCTGAAAGCAGGTGACGTGGCCCGACCCGATGCGATCTTGGCCGAGCAAGCCGCCCTGGTCGCCGCCTTGAAACAAGCTGGATACGCGATGGCGCAGGCCGAAGACCGAACGGTTATCGGGGATCGCGATGCCGGAACACTGGAGGTCACCTATCGGATTGTTCCCGGCGCCCGCATATTGCTGGGCGATGTCATCTATCCAAGTGATACGCGAACCCGGCGGGACTATCTTAACCGTCTGATCCCCTTCGACGAGAATGAGATCTACGCCCCTCAAAAGCTCGCGACCTTAAATCGGCGCCTGAACGCGACACGCAATTATCGTTTTGCCAGTGTACAGCTCGCGGACACCGCCAAACGGACAACGCCAGAGGGCGACGAAGTTCGCGATGTCATGGTGCAGCTGGAGGAACGCGCTCGCTACACGTTGTCCACGGGTACCAGCTTCTCGACCAGTGAAGGACCGGGTCTCGCAGCAAGTCTGACTCGGCGAAACGCCACACGCCGCGGCGATACGCTTACGGGGGCGATGACGCTGGCGACGCTGGAACGGTCTTTTTCGGTGGACTGGCGAATCCCCAATGTCACGGGCTTCGATCGAACGCTGGTCTTGTCGTCCGAGATCGGTCGGGACGAAACCGATGCGTTCGATCGGGAAGCGATCACCGTGACTGGGGCTTTTGAAGTGCGCCGATCCAGACACTTAACGCTCGCCCTCGGCGCGGGCAGCGAATTCACCCGCGAGGAAGACGCGTTCGAACAACGTGACCAGCAAATTCTCAGCACCTCGCTCGGCGTCCGGCTCGATTATGCCGATGACCCACTGGATGCGACAGAAGGCTGGCGCGTCGATGCGCGCGGAGAGCCAGGCGTCGTCATCGGGGACCGCGAGGCACAATATTTCTCGCTCAACGGTCAGATCAGTGCGTACCAACCTCTCGATCAGAACAAGCGGATCGTCGCCGCCACACGCGTGCGCAGCGGATTTGTATTTGGCGCCGCGCTTTCGGACCTGCCGGTCAGCCGGCGTTTCTTTGCCGGCGGCGGCGGCAGCGCGCGCGGGTTCGAATATCAATCGGTCGGCCCGGAAGATGTCGATGGCACGCCAACTGGTGGACGCGGCCTATTGGAAGTGTCCGGCGAATTGCGTTGGCGCCGCGATGGCCCGCTGGGCTTTGTCGCATTCCTGGATGGCGCCAATGTGAGCGCCAATCAGGGCGTCGATTTTGAAGATATCAGATACTCTGCCGGCCTCGGCATTCGCTATGACACTTTGATTGGCCCGATCCGGTTCGACATCGCGACGCCGATCGATCCCGATGACGGAGACGATCCGGTCCAGGTCTATGTCAGCGTTGGGCAAGCGTTCTAATGGCCATCAACTGGTCTTCTGCTCGCCTGTGGCGGCGCATCGTGATTGCCGCGGTGATCGCACTTGTCCTGGCGATGATTCTGCTGCGCCTGTTCGCGATGACCCCGATGGCGCGCAGTCTGGTCGAGTCGCGCCTCGAAGCCATGACCATCCGTGGACAGACCATCGAACTTGAAGGCCTTGAAGGGGATTTGCTGGGTCGGCTGACTGCCGAAAATCTGAGAATTCGCGACGCTGATGGAATTTGGCTGGACGCAGATGAGATCGAATTGAGCTGGGCCCCACTCGCATACCTGTCGCGACATCTGAAAGTAAGAAATGTCTCAGCCGAGGCGTTGACCCTGATGCGTCGCCCTCGTCTCGCTCCGAGCTCCGGCGGCGGGGCTGGACCAGACCGGATCACATTGGAGGCGCTTGACGTTGAGACTGTGTCTCTGGAAAACGGCGTCGCCGGTCCGGCGCAGACATATGCTTTGGCTGGAAGCTTGCGCACGGAGCGCCAAACTGGCGGATTTGACCTCAACCTTTCGCCCAAAGCGCCCGGCGGCGATCGCATTCAAGCCGCACTCGATTGGGGGGGCGATGTCCCCTTGCGCGGACGTATGAAGATTTCCGGCGCACCGTCCGGATTGATCGCAACTCTGGTTCAGGCGCCAGCTGGTGACCGGATTTCCGCCGAATTGACGGCCGAGGGCACATTGCTGGAATGGACTCTGGTCGCGGAAGGCCAGGTCGGAGATGAGCCCGCTCTGGAGCTGAACCTAAGTCGAGCCGCCCGCCGCTATACAGCCGACGGACGCATCGCTTTGGATGCGCTCGGCGTGTTCGCGCCGCTGCAATCGCGCCTCGGCGACAGTATGGACTTTACCGGCTCGATCGACGACAATGGCGATATGCGCGCAACGCTGGAGGCCGACACACTCAGCGGTCGCGCAACCGGCCAACTGTCATGGCGCTCCGATGGCGTTCAGATCGACAACCTCAACAGCCAGATCTCCAGAGCCAATGCCGAGGCGATCATCGGCCTGGCAGGATTGGACCTGCCCGAGCTCGCCCTCCTCGGCACGCTGAGTCTGTCTCGAGAGGAGCAGGTTTTCCAAGGCCGCACATCTGTCCCACGATTTGCATATGATGGGTATGCCAGCCTCGAACTCGAAGCCGATGGCCTGGTCAGATTGTCTGGGTCCGGGCTCGATATTGACACAGAGATCTCAGCGTCACGCGTGACCGGCCTTCCAGACAGCCTGGCCACCCTGATATCCGGTCCTGTGAGCGGGAACGTGATCGCGCGATATGATCGCAACACTCCGCAAGTTCAGATCGCCCAAAGCGAGTTCCGGACCAGCGCATCACAGGGGACGATGACCGGCACCTTCACGCCTCGGGGCGACGTCGCGCTCGCCGGAACGGTCTCAACCCGTGCGCTTGATTACGTCTCCAATCTCAATGGTTCATGGTCCCTCACTGGCCCGCACGTGGAAGATGTACAGCTCAAATTTGACGGGCAGATAGAAGCGACCCAGGACTCTGAGTGGCTGACCGCCATTATTGGACGCAGCGCGGAAATCGACTTGACGGTCAGGCGTGACGCGAGCGCCTTGAATCTGACGTCAGCCTCCCTCAGAACCGCCACGCTAAACGCGACAGCATCGGCACAGCTGCAGGATGGGCGCGTCTCCGGTCAGAGCCAGATACAGTCGGCAGCCCTGTCGACGGACACCGCGGCGCTTCGCTCCGCCCTCGCCAATCTCTCCCTCTCCGGCCCGGTTGCGTCACCAGATGTGGTTCTGACGGCGGAGATTGAGGCACTCACCTATGCCGAGCAGTCTTTCACAGATCTCCGGATCGTTTCAGACGCAAGCCTGGGAGAAACCAATACGCTGTCAGCAACTGCTTCGGCACAATATCTGGACCAGCCAATCAATCTTGAGGCGTCGGGACGCGGCAACACTGAGACTATCTTTGTCGACCGTTTAGAGGCGAACTGGGACACGCTCGCGGCGCAGGGCACAGGCCGTTTGAGCCTGCAGTCCCCGCAAGCCTCTGAACTCGAGATCGCGATCAGCGGGCGCGTGGCAAACCTTGGCGCAATCGAAGCCGATCTGACCTATGAAGGCGAGCAACTCGCGGGCAATGTCTCCCTTAACGAGGCCGTTTTCGGGGGCGTGGACATCGATCAAGCCTCCGCCAACCTGTCTGGGAACTGGCCGCGCTTCACGGGAGAAATGACTTATGCCGCTCGGCTGGAAACCCCGGGTGGGCGACAGACGTTAAAGGGCCTGCACGGACTGCACGCCAATCTGGTGACGCGACAGCTTGAACTGGATGGCGCGGCGACAATTGCCAATCAGACCATCGCTTTCGCATCCCCTCTGGTGGTCAGTCTGGGCGACGATTTCGAGGCCACGGGTCAAGCCCTGGCCTTTGGCGGGCAGATCGATCTCGCGCTGAAGCCATTGCTCACGGAGACCTCAACCGTCCGCATTTCAAGTGTTTCGGTTCAATCCCTCGGTCCGCTCTTGAACCGACCCGCTTTGCTGGGTCGCCTAGACGCCGATGCCTCAATTGCCCTGGTCGATGGTGCGCTCTCCGGTTCTGCGTCCGGCACCATATCGGGATTGACCCGCGGTGTCTCAAACGCGCCAGCAACCGATCTAGTCCTCGATGCCGCGATTGTGTCGGATACCTTATCGGCCACGATGCGAACCGAAGACGGAGATCAGAGGCTCGACTTTGTCGCACAAGCTCATGCCCAGCTTCAGCATGCCGGAACCATCTTCTCTATTCGCCCCATACCCGGTTCCGCAATTCCCGTCTCAATCACAGGTGACGGCCCAATTGAGCCGCTCTGGGCAATCGCGGCCCCGACCGATCTCCGCGTCGAAGGACATGCAAGAGTCGATATCAATAATGGCAGCGGCGAAACATGGCGCTTTCAGGGACCCGTTCAGTTTGAACAGGGCATTTTCGAGGATGGTATTACCGGCATCCACTTAACAGATATAAGCATCGATGCTGCTTTACAGCCGGACGGGATCGACATTCAGGCCGCCCGCGCCGCTGGTCGACGCAGCGGATATGTGGAAGCCTCCGGAAGCTATAAATTTGACGGCAGCGGGTCGGTGAGCATGACGTTGAACCGTTTGAATGCGCTCAATCGATCAGACGTGTCTGCGACGCTGTCCGGGGTTGCAGAAGTCGAAAGACAAAACCGACGCACGTCGATCTCGGGCGATCTCGAAATCGATCAAGCTCGAATCAATCTCGAAAAACTCCCCCGCGCGGGATACACGACCATGGAGGTCGTCTTTGTCGAAGATCTGGACACGATCGAGACCGACGCCCCGGAGCGGGAAGCAATTGCCTTGCAATTAAACGTCTCAGCCGACAGGCGGATTTTCGTTGCAGGTTCCGGCGTCGACACAGAGTGGGGTTTGGTCGCGCGGGTTATGGGGTCGCCGGGACGGCCGAACATTATAGGCCGGGCGAATTTGATCCGCGGTGAAGCCGATCTGCTCAGCCGCCGGTTTCGCTTTTCGGAAGGTCAGGTCCGGCTGGTCGGTGATCCGTCAGATTCACAATTGTTGATCCGCGCTGATCGAGCCAGCGATGATGTGACCTCAACCATTATCCTCTCAGGATCGGTGACCGACCCTGAAATCACGCTGAGTTCGGATCCGGCCCTGCCGAATGATGAAATCCTCTCGCGGGTCCTGTTCGGCCGATCGCCGAGCGAGCTGAGTCCATTGCAAGCGGCGCAACTGGCGGGCGCGGCCGCGCAGCTGGCGGGTGGCGATGCCCTAAACCTGGTTGGGCAATTGCAGGAAGCGACAGGACTCGACCGGCTGGATATCGGATTGGATGATGCTGGGGCCGCCACACTCTCAACGGGTAAATATCTGTCCGAGGACATCTATCTCGAAATCGAGTCCGGCGGGACGGGGGCGCCGGGCGTGGCGCTCGAATGGACCCCACTTGAGAATGTTGCGATCGATGCCGAAATCGACCCAGAACTCGGCCCCAAAGTCGCGATTCAATGGAAACGCGATTTCGACCGCCTGCCTGGTGAACCAGAGTCCGAGTAATCGTGCTTTACACGATCTGCTTGAATATACGGCCTGCTCTTGTTTTGCCTTGACTGACTCGTCATGGTTTCTCGAAGCAAAATTTCCATAAGTGGGAAATCCCGTCGATTTTTTTTATGAACGGATCTTGAACAGCGATCTATTCATACCGATATTCGATAAGAGAAAGGATCAGAGGGCATGACAAGGTCACTCCTGGAGCGGCTGAAAAATACGATAAGAGACAATCTGTTAGACTTCCTGGAAGTCGATTCACAGGACCCCCCACCGTCTCTCCGCGATATGTCCCCATCTGAAATTCTCAGCCGCCTCAAATTGCGGCTTGGCGCTGTCGAAGCGGAGCGCTACCGGCTGGCTGAATTGCTCACCTCCGAGCAGGATCACGGCCAATTCGATGCCAAAGCGAGCGCCGCCCTGGATGCCGGTGACGAGCGTCTGGCGCGCGAAATTTTACGCGTCAAAGTCGACCATGCCACGGCGCGGACGGATGCTTCTGAAGCCATGGCCGACCTCGAAGACGAGGCCGAAGACCTGCAAGCGTTGATCGCTCTGATTGAGGACGAAGACGCGCTAGATGCGAGTCTCGAAGAGCGATTGGCAGAATATGAATCCGTGCTGGTCGATCCAGCGCACCAACAAGAAGAAGGCTAACCCGAATGGAATTATTCCACCCCGCTCTGCTCCCCTTTACCGCGGCGCTGATCGTCCTTGGATTGATCGCGACCCTGGAACTGGTCGGCTTGCTGTTCGGCGTGGCGTTTTCCGGCTTGGTCGATAGTGCGCTGCCAGACATTGAACTGGACGCGGATGCCGACTTTGAGATGGATGCCGAGCTTGGCGGTGATGGCGGCCCTCTGCACGTTGATGGGCCGGATATGCCGGACATGCCGACGGCTGGACCACTAAGCCAGTTTTTATCCTGGCTTTGTGTCGGCAAGGTGCCGGTGCTGATCCTGTTGGCCGCATTCCTGCTCGGCTTTGGGCTTTCGGGCCTGATCATACAGGAAGCCAGCCAAGGCCTGCTGGGTATCTATATTTGGCCCATTCTGGTCGCGATACCGGCGCTAATGGTGGCGATGCCGACCACGCGCTATCTCGGGCTCGGCATCGCCAGGATCATGCCCAAGGAAGAAACCGACGCGGTGTCCCGCAACGCCTTTATTGGCGCCGTGGCCACGATCATTCGCGGTGAAGCCGAGCAAGGCAAACCAGCGGAAGCGAAGCTTCGAGATGTCAATGGCACGACCCATTACATCCTCGTCGAACCCGACCAGACCGGTCTCAAATTTGCACAAGGAAATGAGGTTTTATTAGTCAAAAAATCTGGTTCAATTTTTCAAGCAGTCATCAATACTAATCCCGTATTGGGCGGCTCATAATCTAAGGAAGGACGCATCATGAATTTTATTACAGAACTCCCCGTTATCATTGCAATCGCCGCTTTCGGCTTTTTGCTCATCTGCGGCATGGTTTTCGCGCGGCTCTATCGCCGGTCTTCAAAAGAAGTGTCCTTTGTCCGCACCGGATTTGGTGGCCAGAAAGTGATCATGAATGGCGGCGCATTGGTCTTTCCGATCCTGCATGAAGTCATTCCCGTGAACATGAACACGCTGCGCCTGGAAGTGCGCCGTCATGCCGAACAGGCGCTGATTACGCGCGATCGTATGCGGGTCGATGTGCAGGCCGAATTTTATGTCCGCGTCCAGCCAACCGTAGAAGCCATCGCCGATGCCGCGCAGACGCTCGGCCAGCGCACCATGCGCCCGCAGGACCTGAAAGAGCTGGTCGAAGGCAAGTTTGTCGACGCCTTGCGCGCTGTGGCGGCCGAAATGGCCATGGAAGAGCTGCACGAACAGCGCGTCAATTTCGTCCAGAAAGTGCAAGCGGCTGTCTCCGAAGATATTCTGAAGAACGGTCTGGAACTGGAATCCGTGTCGCTGACCGGGCTCGACCAGACATCGAAAGAATTCTTCAACCCGAACAATGCGTTTGACGCCGAAGGTCTGACCAAGCTGACTGAGGAAATCGAGGCGCGCCGCAAGAAGCGCAACGACATCGAGCAAGAGACCGAAGTTCAGATCCAGCGCAAGAATCTGGACGCCGAGCAGCAACAGCTCGAAATTTCGCGCGACGCTGAATATGCCCGCCTCGCACAACAACGCGAAGTCGAGATCCGCAAAGCCATGCAGGCCTCGGAAATCGCCAAAGAGCAAGCGGAGCGCGAGCGCGAAGCGGAGCAAGCCAAGATTGTTGCGACCCAGAAAGTCGAAGAATCCGCAATTGCCGCGAAGCGCGAAGTTGAGCAGCAAGAAATCGAAAAGAACCAAACCGTCGAAGCGGCCCAGGTCGAAAGAGAGAAACTGGTCGAACTGGCCCGTCAGGAACGCGACATCGCCGTGGCTGAGAAGTCTCGGGCGCAATCTGAAGCGGAAGCCGAGGCTGACAAAGCCCGTGCCATTGCGGCCCGCGCCTTCGAGGAAGTCACCACGGCGCGCGAGACCGAGATTGCCGATCGTCAAATGGCGATTGAGCTGATCGATGCCCGCAAGGATGCGGAACAAGCCGCGATCGCGATCCAGGTCGCCGCAGAAGCCGAGAAAGTCGCTGCCGCCGACCGCGCTGAAGCTATTCGGATCGAAGCAGAAGCAGAAGCCCAGAAAGAGCGGATCACGGCTGAAGGCGCGGCGCAGGCCGAGAAGCTGCGCGCAGATGCCCTGGCCGCGACCTATGCGGTTGAAGCGGACGGTAAGCGTGCGGTCAATGAAGCGGCCAACGTCCTGTCCGTCGATCAGATCGCGATGCAGATCAAACAGGCTCTGATCGCTGCCCTGCCTTCGATCATCGAACAGCAGGTCAAGCCGATGGAGCAAATCGAAGGCATCAAGATCCTGCACGTCGATGGTCTTGGCGGCATGGGCGGTGGCGCCGAAGGTGGCGAGGGTGTTGGCAACGGCAATGTCGCTGACCAGGCCGTCAATGCGGCGCTGCGCTATCGCGCCCAGGTGCCTTTGCTCGACAGCCTGTTGGGTGAGCTTGGCCTGAAAGACGCCGACCTCAACGACGCCTTGTCAGGCGCGAGCGCGAAGCCGAATGGCAGCGCCGCCCCCGGCCGGAAGGAAAACCAATTGCCTGAGTAATTCAGGCCTTTTGGTTCCCCCTTGCCTGCAGTAAACCACAATCAACCATCTTTCGGAGGACACTCTATGAGCACGACCAGCCCAACCGCCTTGCAATATCTCGATAAAGCAATGGGAGGGCTGCGCGAGCTCGGCTTGTTACCCGAAGCCGATGGCAGCGCCGCGCCCGTTGTGGCCTTGCTCGAGCAGATTACCGAGCTTGAGCCGGACAAGGTCGCCGCCATCGCGCGGACCCTGGATCAGGCCAGCGTGTTCAACGATGTCGTCCGCGAGCAAGTCTCGAACATGACAATTGCTCAGCGCTATGAAGGCATCACCAAGGCGTTTGATTCCATTCGCGACGACGCCAAAGCGCTGGTCGATCAATATGCTGATGGCAAGATCTCGACCATGGAACGGGTCTCGAATGTGTGGATGAAAATGACCCGCGGCGACATTGCGAGCCGGTTCGGCAAGATCAAGGACCTCTATCTCGAGGTCCAGGACGAGTCGGCCAACCAGATCGCACGCGAGCGCAATATTCTGGAAGCCTATCTCGATTTTCGGGGTGCGATGAAACAGTCTGAAGTGCTGGCCCTGGAAGTGCTGAAGACAGCCGAGGGCGTGCTCGAAACGGCGCGCGGCGAAGTCACGACCGCGGTCGAAGCCGTGAATGCTTTCACGGGAGACGACGCCGCCGAACGCGCGCGCGTCGAACTTGCCCGCGATGAGAAACTACGCGAGCTGCAAGCCGAAGAAAAACGCTATCAGATCGCCAAGGACCTGTCGGACAATCTGACGATTGGTTATAACACATCCGAAGTCATCATGGCGCGCCTGGTTCAGATCACCACGGCGAAAGAACGGGTCTATGCCCAGTCGGTCAGCTTCTTCTCAACCAATGAAGTCGTCCTGACCGCCCTCACCGCTAGCTTTACCGGCATGCACGGCCTGCACGAGAGCACACAGACGCTCGAAGCGATGAAGGATGGCGTCAATAAGAGCCTGGAAGTCCTGGCAGAGATTGGCGGCGAAGTGCAGGAAGCCGCGACCCGCGCCGGCTATGGCCCAACCGTCTCGGCGGCGTCCGTCAAAATGCTGGTCGATAGTGTGGTCAATTTCCAGGAGCGCTCACAAGTCATCATCGCGGAAATGCGCGATCTCTCGACCAAGAACTCAGCCGAGATCCGCGATGCCGTCGAAGATGGCAAACAGCGCCTGACCAAACTGGTTCAGGATGGAGCCGCGCTGGCGCTCACTGCTTAAGGCCAAGATGACTGCGACGCCTCAAACCCAAACGCTCGACGATGTGCTCGTCGCGATGGACGTGGTCGATACGCTGCGTCATCGCGATCTGATCCTGCAAAAGGAACTGGATCAGGAAGGCCGTGAGCAGCAGCTGATTGCTCGCTTGCGCGAAATCTATGCCGCGCAAGGGATTGAGGTGACCGATGAAGTCTTGCTGCAAGGCGTTCGCGCGCTGGAAGAGCAACGCTTTCACTATCGCCCGCCAGCGTCGTCACTGGGCACGCGCCTGGCCAAGATCTATGTCTCGCGCGACCGCTGGTGGAAGCCGGTGGCGGGCGGCGTGGCTGCGCTGGTCGCAGGTGTGCTCGCTTACCAAATCGGCGTCGTTCAACCAGCCAAAGCCAATGCGGCGCGGGTTGAACGTGCAATCACGGAAACGCTGCCGCAGCAACTAACCACCGCGCATGATGAGGTTGTCGCCGTCTCGCAATCAGAGACCGCCAATCAATTAGCCGCAACTTATCTCGTGGACGGACAGACTGCCTTGCAGGATCGCAACGTCGCACAGACCGAAACAGCGATCAGCAATCTGAACCAGCTCAAGACCGATCTCGCCGTCAGCTATGATGTGCGCGTCGTTTATGGCCCTGGCGAGCCGCGTTCCGGTATCTTCCGTATTCCCGATGATGCGCCGACCGCGCGCAATTACTACCTCATCGTCGAGGCCGTCGATCCGGCCGGCCGCCTGGTCGAGGTCGAAATTGAATCCGAAGAGGATCGCAAGACCGAACGCGTCTCGCGCTGGGCACAACGCGTCAGCGAAGACGCCTTCAACACGGTCGCGTCGGACAAACGCGATGACCAGATCATCCAGAATGCGGTGATTGGCAGTAAATCGGTCGGCACTCTCGCCCCCACCTATTCGGTCGCGACGCCGGGCGGCGCGATATTGGAGTGGTAAGCATGGCCAAGTGGATTTCAGGACGTGACGCCCTCGCGCATTTGGACCGCCGGCTCAGCCGCCTGCGGACCCGGCTCAATGATGCGATCCAGACGGCGGACAGTATTGATGGTCGACTGGCGGAAATTCAGTCAAATCGCGTCGGCGCTCTTCAGCGCCTGGCCGACATGCGGCTCGATGTCATTCAGCAAGCTGATTTCGAAGACCTCGATCGCCTGCATCAACAGGCGCTGGAATTGCTGCAATCGCACAGCGCCTATATCGAGGAGGAACGCGAGGCGATCGAGGCGGCGTCGGGGAAGATCACCGATCTGGAAACGCAGCGCACCGGTCTCTCGCAACAGCACGAAACACTGAAAGCCGAGATTGAAGCCAAACTGGCAGAGATTGAAGCCCGCCTGAAAGAGGATGAAGCCTATCGCAGCCTGGTCCAGACTTTCGAACATGCCGATGCGATTGCAGATCGCGCCGACCAGAAGCTCGCCGTCGCCATCGATGAACGCGAAGAGAAAAGCGAAGCCTATCTCAGCGACCCGCTCTTCACTTATCTTTGGGAGCGCGGCTTTGGCACGACCGCTTATAAAGGCGGCGGCCTGTTCAAGATGCTCGATGGTTGGGTCGCCAAGCTGTGCAAGTATGAGGGGGCGCGACCTAACTATGCGCGTCTGAATGATATTACCGATTGGCTTGGCGATCATGCCAAGGACACGCGCGAGGCTGCTGAGCTCGCCAAGACCACTCTGGAGGTCGCGGAACGCCAGGCCATTGAAGACGCGGGCATTCCTGCCGACGAAACCAAGACGGATGGTTTGCGCGTAGACATTGCTGCGGTTGATGCCAATATCGTCTCCGCCGAAACCCGGCATTCTGTGCTCACCGAACAGCATGCCAAGACTCTGATCGGCGAAGAAGGCCCGGCCAAACAGGCCCGCAAATTGCTCGAGCGCGGCTTGCAGAATATGAGCATCCCCGACCTGCGCCAACTCGCCGCTGAAACAGTGACGCTGGACGATGATGAGATTGTCGATGATCTGGTCGAGCTGCGCACAGAAGAAATGTCGCTGGAGCTTGAGACCGAACGCGTCTCGGATGCGCCCACGAGATTGGGCGAAGAACTGGGCGCGTTTGAAGCCCTGCGTCGCCGCTTCAAAGAGGCTCGCTTCGATAGCGATGCGGCCTTGATCAAGATTGCCCTGTTCGATGATGCGTTGGAGAATTTGGGTTCCGGTCGCCTGTCGGTGAGCAAAGCGCTGAAGCAGATCCACCAATCGGTGCGCCGCAAGGAAAGCCGCACCCGAAATGGCTTTGGCGGTCGGCGCTCGCGCAATGATTTCGAAGTCTATGAC
>JBCCZH010000056.1:0-12569 GCA_039188075.1 Pseudomonadota bacterium | reverse complement strand
CCGCGAGCGACCCTCAAAATTCGTGTAATTCTTGAAGAAAAGCTCGATGGCTTCCATCATGCCCATAGCAAAGTCCCCTTTTTTTGAATTTGCTTCAGGCGCTTAGCTTACCCTGTTTTTCGCGCTTTGTGAATCGAATCCATAATTGGCGCGCGTTTTGGCGCCTAGATGAAGTCCGCGCTGCGCGAAAATCTCGGGTCCGGGCCATAGGGATTGTTGCCCGCAGTCCCGCCGCCAAAGGCCATCCAGAAGAATTGAACAATCGATCCCAGCGATCCAATCGGCGGAATGACCCACAAGCCCATGAAGAGCGCGACCAGCCAACCTGTATGACCCATATCGTGAAATCGGCGAATGCTGAGCGTGGTCCAGGGGACAATCGCAAGCAGTGAGGCCAGGGCCGCGAGGCCCAATATGATCATACCGCTATCGGACACATTTTCCCCGTCAAATCCCTGAAGACCACCTTCGGTCAGGATCACCGCGTAGACGACCAGCACCCAAAACAATACGTTGATGATTGTCATCCAGAGATATTCAGACCGCCGCGAACGGCCCTGAACGTCGAAACAGCGCATAAAAAATGATGAAACAGCAGAAATAGGGCTCATAGCAATATCCTTCCCAAAAGGCTCAATTCGAGTCCCCTTGATCAAGGTGTGATGCTCTGTGGTGCGGCCGTTTTCGGCTCTTGTCAGGCGGCGACCGTGCTTTGCGCGGACGCGTCCCGTTCAAATGCGCCGCGCATGTCGCGAGACGGCTTGATGACTGGATTAATACCCTCAATCTGTTCCGAGGGCGCAGCGAAGAGATACCCCCCCGGCAGGAGCTGGCGAGACAGGTGGGTCAACACATCGGATTGCGCCGATTTGGCGAGATCACTGATCACATGTGTGCAGATGATTAGATCGAACGCGCCGAGATCCTGGGCCGGATGCAGCAAATTATGCCGCCGGAAGGTGACGCTGTCGTGCAGATCCTTGTTAATCGTCCAGTCGCCCGAATTCTCCCGGGTGAAATTGGTCATCAGGCGATGAATGGACAGGCCTTTCTGGACCTCAAAATGTCCATATGTGCCTTGATTGGCGGTCTCGATACAATCGGTGGAGATATCCGTGCCGATCAGATCAATATCGGCGCTGGCCAGAGGCGATCCGACTTCTTCGCGCAGCCGCATGGCCAGCGACCAGACTTCCTGGCCAGTTGAGACGCCCGCACACCAGACGCGCAAACGGCCATTCTTGGACTGTTTCAGACGATGCGGCAGTGCATTTCCGACAATTTGCGCCAATTGCTCGCGCTCGCGGAAAAAATGCGTGCGTTTGCTGGTCAACGCGGCGGCGATTTCCTGCTCGAATCGCTGATTTGGGCGGGCTTTCAGGCAATGAACGAGATCATCCAGCGTGGCAAAGCTCTCGCGCCTGGAAATATTGCTCAGACGGGCTTCCATCAAATAGGATTTGGAGGCCGGAATGTGTTGCCCGGTCGTGCGCAGTGCCAAATCAGCAAGTTCGTTAAAAGTGCTCTCTTGCATTCTGCTTTCGACCCGCAATTCCCGTAAAAGTTTACGCTAATCGCTATTTTGTTAATTTTTCGCTTCAGACAAGGCCGACTTCAGCGAATTTGCTTTCAACGATTTCAGCGTCGAAAGGCTTCATAATATACTCATTTGCGCCAGCCCGAATGGCTTCGCTAATGTGTTCTGAGTCGTTTTCGTTGGTGCAGAATACCACAATTGGCTCTTTTCCGCGATCTTCACGGCGCAAGGCGCGCAAAAAGTCGAGCCCGTTCATGACCGGCATGTTCCAGTCGAGCAGGATCGCATCCGGCATATCCTTGCGGCACAATTCCAGCGCTTCCGCCCCATGCGCGGCCTCGGACACGGTAAATGAGAGGTCTTTGACAATGCGTCCGGCCACGGTGCGGACCACTCTGGAATCATCGACGATCAAACAGTGTTTCATAGCCACCCCGTCACGCAAATGCGTAGGTAAAATCTGTGGTTGAGTTGATGGAGTATGAGCGATTGTTGCTTAACAGCGCTTTAACCCTCTGCGCGCAGGCCGCTGGCCAGGAAGGTGACTTGCTCCTCTTCTGCCGTCGCAGAGATATCGCCGGCCAGATCATTGGCGACCATTTTTGCGAACAGCGGTTGGATTGTGCGGGCCGACCAGCCTTCTTCCGGCGTTTCGCCGGCCAGTGCAGACTGGGTGAAGTCCGACAGGCGCGCCTTCGGCCCCTTGGCGATGGCGGCAATGCTCAGCCCGTCGCCTTCATTGCGGACCTGCAACAGAACAACGCCGCCGCGTGGAATGGCGGCGGTCGCCATGATGACCAGATTCATCAGGACACGCGCATGACCACAGCTGAAATGATCGGTTTCAATATCCCATTCAATGCTCGGCTTGTGGCTTTTCATGAAGCCTTCGACAATCGACCGCACTTCATGCCGGTCGGCGGCGGTATCAGACAGGCCGGCAGAGCCGAACGCATAGCGCAGCAATTGAATGCGCGCGCCGGCAGACTCGGCGCCATTGTGCAACAATTGCTCGGCCTGCGCTTTCATATCGGCATCGCCGGGCTCTTCGAGCAGCTCGAGCGCCGAATTCACCGATGCAACCGGTGAGATCAGATCATGGCAAATACGCGATGCAATAAAGGCCGCGAGGCGGGAAGGTTCGATCATAGGTCAGCCCTGAAAAAGTGATTCGCGCTTTTGTAGCCGATTCGTCGCGATTTGACGTGTCTAATCGTTCAGGTCTTCAGGTCGATCAATGTCGTCAAACCCTTCGCGGGCGCTCTTGAAAAGCAGGAAAAACAGACCGCCGGCCAGGGCCAGACTAAGCGCCACGCCAAGACCGTAGGCGATCCAGCCATGCATCGTCATGTTGACGCCGAGATCGGCCCAAATGGTCGAAACCCCCCAAATGGTGAATGCCAGGCCCAGAATGGCGGCAATGATCAGCAATACAGTCGACTTCATGCCTTCGACCTAGAGGGGCGGCTGTGAAAGTCCATATACAAATGATTGAGGCGGCAAATCCAGCCGCCACGGGCCGCGCACAGGCATTAATCATGACGGAAATGAAACCTCAAAATTCGCCTGAATTCCTTGCGTCGGACGGGAACTGGTTATTAAGTCTTTAACGGCACAATTCTTGAAAGCGTTTCACCAGAAGGCTGTAGAAACAGTGCGCTGCTCAGACAGCGACTTGGGAGTAAGACAACGTGTTAAAGACTCTGTCAGATGGTAAACGCCATATGGTCGCGGCAGGACTGGTTGTGGGCCTGGTGGCCACAGCGATCATTTCAGTCAGCCAGCAAACCAGTGAACAAGACGCCCCGGAACCGGAAATGGTCGAAACGGCCAGCTTGGCCTCGATCGCGATTGGGCCTGAGGATTTTGGCGTCTCCGATCCACTGGATGTCCGCCCGACCAAATTGAAACGCCGCGAAACACTTTCCGATGTGATCAAACGCCTTGATTTGCCCGGCAATGACGGCCATCGCGCGCTCTTGAGCCTGACCAGCAATGACCTGCTCGATGCGCGCCGGGTGCGCCCTGGTCTGGAAGTGACGGCGCATGTCGCTGATGACTCCCTGAATGCGCTCAGCATCAAGCTTGAAGAAGGCCGTCGCCTTTTGGCCAAACGGACAGCCTCTGGCGATTATCAGGCCATGGCCCTGGATGCCCGTCTGATTGCCCGTCCGATGACTGTGCGCGGCAGCATCAAGACCAGCCTCTATCAGGACGCGCAGGCGCTTGGCGCCGAGGACCAGCAAGTCGTCGATTTTGCTCAGGTCTTTGCCTATGATCTGGATTTCCAGCGTGAAGTGCACCCGGGTGACAAGTTTGAACTCGTCTTTGACGTGATGACGGATGAGCGCGGCAAGGTGATCCGCCGGGGCGACGTGATTTATGCAGCGCTGAACGGGAAGGCCGTAAACAAGTCTTTCTATCGCTACACGACCCCGGATGAGGACGTGACCGACTATTTCCAGGCCAATGGCGAAAGCTCGACCAAGTTCCTGATGAAAACACCAATCAATGGCGCGCGCCTATCGTCTCGTTTCGGCAAGCGACGTCACCCGATCAGCGGTTATACCCGCCTGCACAAGGGCACAGATTTTGCCGCGCCGACCGGCACGCCAATCTATGCGGCGGGCAATGGTGTGGTCGAACGCGCCAGCCGTTATGGCGGTTATGGCCATTATATCCGTATCCGTCATGCCAAGGGCTATAAGACCGCCTATGCCCACCTGTCGCGCTATGCTCGCGGGGTGAAGAGCGGCCGGCGTGTGAAACAGGGTCAGATTATCGGTTATGTCGGCTCCACCGGCGCATCGACCGGACCGCATCTGCATTATGAAGTCTACAAGAATGGTAAGGCGGTAGACGTCATGCGCCTGAAACTGCCCACCGGCCGCAAGCTGGCCATGGACCCAGACGTGTTCGAAGCCTTCGCGGTCGAACGGGATCGGATTGATGCCATTCGCAGCGACGAGCGAACATTGCCCGAATTCGTCGTGGCGACGGTCGGGGCACCGCCTGCGCCGTAGCTGCTTTATTCATCGCATTAGAAACCCCCGCCCGAAAAATCGCGCGGGGGTTTCCTTCATCTTCGGCCTGATCAGTTCAGAACCGCAGCGCCCTTGGCGAAATCGTTGGGGACGCCATTAATCGTCAGACTGTCGGCCTCAGCATCGACCTTGATGTCGTCGCCATCATGAATGCGACCTTCCAGCAGCAGACGCGCCAGCGGGTCCTGCAGCTCCTTCTGGATCACCCGCTTCAGCGGGCGCGCGCCATAGACCGGATCATAGCCCCGGTCCGCGAGCCAGTTCCGAGCAGCGTCTGACAGTGTGACAGTCATCTTGCGATCCTTCAGCAGACCGCCCAGGCGCGCCATCTGGATATCGACAATATGATCAATCTCGCTGCGTCCAAGCCGCTGGAAGAAGACCGTTTCATCAATCCGGTTAATGAATTCCGGCCGGAAATGCGCGCGGATCGCGGTCGAGACCGCCTCGCGCTGACCGGGGCTCAATTCGCCCTCATCACCGCTGGCAATGGCCTCCGCGCCCAGGTTGGAGGTCATGATCACGACAGTGTTCTTGAAGTCCACGGTGCGCCCCTGACCATCTGTCAGGCGCCCATCATCGAGGACCTGAAGCAGCGTATTGAACAGATCCGGATGCGCCTTCTCGACCTCGTCAAACAGCACGACCTGATAGGGCCGGCGTCGCACCGCTTCGGTCAGGACGCCGCCTTCATCATAGCCGACATAGCCAGGCGGGGCGCCGATGAGCCGGGCCACGGAATGCTTCTCCTGGAATTCAGACATGTCGAGCCGCAGCACGGCGCTGTCATCATCAAACAGGAATTCGGCCAGGGCCTTGGTCAGCTCGGTCTTGCCGACGCCGGTCGGGCCGACGAACAGGAAGGAGCCGATCGGGCGATTGGGATCCTGCAATCCGGCGCGCGCGCGACGCACGGCATTCGAGACCGCTTGCAAAGCGTCTTCCTGGCCGACCACGCGGGCCCGCAAGGCATCTTCCATGCGGAGCAGCTTCTCACGCTCACCTTCCAGCATCTTGTCGACAGGTATGCCGGTCCATTTGCTGACCACGGCGGCGATATGATCCGGGCGGACAACTTCGGAGACGAGCCCTTCATTGGCGCTTGCGTCCTCGCTGCCTTCGACATCCGAGATCCGTTTTTCCAGATCGGGAATGGTAGAGAATTTCAGCTCGGACGCTTTTTGCAAATCGCCGACGCGCTGGGCTTCCGCCATTTCGGCATAGGCACGATCAAGCTCTTCCTTGGCGGAGGCCGCGCCTTTCAGCTTGTCTTTTTCAGCCGCCCAGGCGGTGGTCAGCTCATCAGACTGAGTCTGCAATTCGCCAATTTCGCCTTCAATCGTTTTCAGGCGTTCCTTGGACGCGTCATCCTTTTCCTTTTTCAGCGCCTCTGCTTCGATCTTCAACTGCAACAGGCGGCGATCAATCTCGTCCAGCTCTTCCGGCTTTGAGTCGACTTGCATGCGCAAGCGCGACGCCGCCTCATCCATCAAGTCGATCGCCTTGTCCGGCAGGAACCGATCCGTGATGTAGCGATTTGAGAGCGTGGCCGCTGACACAATCGCGCTGTCGCTGACGCGGACGCCATGATGCGCTTCATACCGCCCTTTCAGGCCGCGCAGGATGGAAATCGTGTCTTCAACGGTTGGCTCGTCAATATAGACGGCCATGAAGCGGCGGGCCAAAGCCGCGTCGCCTTCAACATATTTGCGATACTCGTCCAGCGTCGTCGCGCCGAGACAGTGCAGCTCACCCCGCGCCAGGGCCGGCTTGATCAGGTTGGACGCATCCATCGCGCCATCTGTCTTGCCGGCGCCAACCAGGGTGTGCATTTCATCAATGAACAGGACAATGCCGCCTTCGGCCTGTTCGACTTCTTTCAGGACCGCTTTCAAACGCTCCTCGAACTCGCCGCGAAACTTCGCGCCGGCAATCAGGGCGCCCATGTCGAGGGCGAGCAGGCGCTTGTCTTTCAGGCTTTCCGGGACATCGCCATTGACGATGCGCAGGGCGAGGCCTTCGGCAATGGCTGTCTTGCCGACGCCAGGCTCGCCAATCAGGACCGGATTATTCTTGGTCCGACGAGACAGGACCTGAATGGCGCGGCGAATTTCCTCATCGCGGCCAATCACTGGATCCAGCTTGCCGGAGCGCGCATCCTTGGTCAGGTCGCGCGTATACTTCTTCAGGGCCTCATAGCCTTCTTCGGCATTGGCACTATCGGCAGTCCGGCCCTGGCGTAGTTGGGTCACGGCAGCCTCCAGCTGGTTGCTCGTGACCCCTGCAGAGGTCAGGGCTTCAGCCGCCTTGGACTTTTTCAAACCGGCCAGGGCGATCAGCATCCGCTCGACCGTGATGAAACTGTCACCGGCTTTCTTGGCGCCGGCTTCGGCGTCAGCAAACAGTTTGGCCGTGCTCTGATCGAGGCGCAGCCCGCCCTGTCCGCCGGAAACTTTCGGGATGGCGCGCAAGGCATCATCCAGCGCCTGGATGACGCGCTCTGGCTGGCCACCAGCCGCGCGGATCAGATTGACCGCAAGCTGGTCGCGATCGTCAAGCATGGCCTTGAGAATGTGTTCGGGCAGGAAGAGCTGGTTGGAATTGGCGAGCGCTGCGGTCTGGGCGGCTTGCAGGACGCTTTGCGCGCGCTCTGTATAGGTATCGAAATTCATTCGCATCCCCTTTCAAAGGCAGATATTCGCCGCTTGTCGGATCGTGCGGCGAAGGGTTTTTCGGTCTGGGTCCCGCTCAGCGGCAACCCGTCTGATCTGCATGTGGGAATGCAAAAACGGGTTCGCAAGGCGTGACTTGCAAACCCGTTTCTCCTGGGAGGAAGCGGTGTCCTAAGTGGCGGGGATCAGACCCGCCTTTTCCGGATCGCCGACAATCTTGGTCAGGGTCTTGCGCAGCTTGTTCAGGGCCTGATGTTCAATCTGGCGGACGCGCTCCTTGGAGATGCCGAGACGTTTGCCCAGGACTTCCAGAGTGACACTGTCATCGGTCAGACGGCGCTCGGAAATGATCAGGGTCTCGCGCTCATTGAGCACTTCAAGCGCTTGCGCAATCCATTCCTTGCGCTTGGCATTGTCGCGCTCTTCCATGACGACCTGGTCCGGCGTCGCGCTTTCATCCGGCAGGAGGTCCTGCCATTGAGCATCCCCATCCGTCGCCAGCGGGGCATTCAGCGAGCGGTCCGAGGCCGACAGGCGCGAGGCCATGGTTTCGACATCCCGCTCCGGGACGCCGAGATGTTCGGACACCCATTTCTTGTTCTCAGCCGTCATGATGGCATCGCCCGTATCATCAATCTTGGCGCGCAGGCGGCGGAGATTGAAGAAAAGCGATTTTTGCGCCGCGGTCGTGCCGGTCCGCACGATTGACCAGTTGCGCAGGACATAATCCTGGATCGAGGACCGGATCCACCAGGCGGCATAAGTCGAGAAGCGCACTTCGCGGGAGGGCTCAAATCTTGCAGCGGCCTGCATCAGGCCGACATTGCCTTCCTGCACCAGATCGGCGAGCGGCAAGCCATAGTGGCGGAATTTCGAAGCCATGGAGATGACGAGGCGCATATAGGCGGTGGTCAATTCATGCAGGGCGCGTTCATCATCATGATCCCGCCATCGCCGGGCCAGGTTCAGCTCATGCTCGGCTTCCAGCATGGGTGCTTTCATCGCCTTGCGGACGAAACTGCGATCCGGGTTTCCACTATTCTGGCTCGTGGTCGTCATTCTGCCTCCCATACCCGTTAAGGGTGTGTTCATGACTGTTTACGAGTGGTTTCCGTGAGTGGATCAAAAAAAATCTTGAAAAATTTTCGTGCGCGCTAAAAAGAACGACCCCGCCAAACGGGGAATGTTTGACGGGGTCTACAGAACCTCGCAGCTTGGGTGGGGGGACGCATGCGGAGGCCTGCAAGCCAATTCGGTTTTTAAGGGATCTAAGGCGGGATCAGGCGCCGCCATTCTCTTCGACAGTGACCGGGCCATGATCATCAACATGGTCACCATGGACGTAGTGCAAGCGGCCATCATGGACATAGTCAAAATGGTCGCCATGCGGCACCATCATGTGGGCATCGCCTTCGCCATGCATGTGATCGGCATGAAGTTCAGGCGCCATGGGCGCTTCACCGTCCGGGTTGAGCGCGGTCACTTCCAGGACATGTTCGTCGACATGCCCCTCATGCACAAAGTGTAGATGGCCATCATGCAGATAGTCCCAGTGATCGACATGCCAGACTTTCGCATGGCCGCAATTGTCGCCGTGCACGTGCGTGTGGTCGCCGTGAATCTCGGCCTCATGCGTTTCTGTGACGACGGCACAGGCGCCAATGACCGCGAAAACCGCGCTGAAAAGAACAATACTGCGCATAACAAACTCCCAGATCCGTTCGGACTGAGTCGTATCACAAGCTAGATCGCAAATCTATAAGTCACTGTATTTATTGTATTTTTAGTTTCGTTATAACATAACGATGGAAGCGCCGCCAAAAAGCTGAGCCGCCTCAAGGTGTTGCATAGAGTTCGATCTGAGCCAGCGCCAGCGCGTAAGCGGTATCGCCGAGTTCATTCTCTGTTTTTTCAGTCGAGAGCGTGCCTTCGATCCAGTATGGCACCCAGATATCCTTGATTTGAACGGCTGGTTCGGCGCGGATGAAGATGATCTGATTGGGCGGCGGTGGCGGTGTATGAATGCAGGCGCCCATATGAGGGACGAACAGAAACTCTTTCTGGCGATTTTTCGTGTTGAAGTCGAACGGTACGACATAGCCGGGGATCCGAACGAGCTCCCCGTCCAGCTCCTCAACAGTATCAAACGTGCCGAGTTGCGGCATGTAATCGAATTCTGACCCTTCCGCGATCGCGGCGTAGGGGTCTGCGGCATCTGCCAGCGTCGTGGTATTCGCCGCATAGCGCTTTTCCAGCATGGCGTAGAATTCCTCATATTGCCGTATGAGTTCCTCTTCGCTGCCTTCCGGCATAAGGTCTTCCCACATGATTTGCAGGGGTTCGCCCTCTTTGACGCCCCAATAGACGGTTTCCTTTGGTTTGCCGGAGGCCGAATTGGCGTCAATCTCGGCCGCGGCCTGTTCCGCCTGGGTCATACGTTCGAATTCCACCGTTTCGGCGCCTTCCGGCACGGGTGGCGGCAGATCGCTGGGGGCGGCATCGTCTTGGGTCGCGCCACACGCCGACAGGGCGAGCGCCAAACTCGCAATGACAATTCGAGTCAGAATAGGGGTCTTCGAGGTCATCGTCAGTCACATCTACCTGTTGCGCGCTTAGCTTTGGTAAATGTCGTCATAGGTCGGAAAAATGTCTTTTTCCGTACATCCTTCCAAAACCAGAACCAGGCGCGTTTCACCCGTCCCTTCAATTGCAGGTGAGCGATGCCGCAGCTCAGGCGCCCGCGAGGCTGGCCACCGTTTGCCTTTCAGCAATACGGGCAACCCTGTCGGAATGGTTTGCAGGCCCGACTCTGTCTCCGGGGCGAGACCCAGCACAGAGCCGGGACCGCGATAAGTACAAATCAATCGGGCGACCACATTGTCGATATGCAGTTTCGAACAGGCATTGTCATACACGGGCTCAAGCCGCAGCCTGACCAGGTCGGTGCGGACAAGGCTGGCCACCATATGTGCCAGGCGCTCGGCATCCTCGCACAACCAGCTCAGCGCGGGTGACGCGGATACGCCCCTGGTCCTGAACAGATCTTTCATGCAGGCGGCGGCCTGGCTCGGCGCCAGGACGAAGCGTCCAGACGGGAGCGATCGCGCCGGAAGCGTGTTGATCCAGTCCTGCACTTTTATCGGCATGCTGCGGTTCCAGATCGCTGCATCTATCTCGGGAGTGAGGGCGGCGCACATATCGTCCAGTTCGCGAACATAGGCGAAGGGCAACGCATCCGCGTTAGCCGTTTCGAGTACGCTGGGAGGAAAGACAGTATCTGGCATTTCGGCCATTCCGATTCGTTCAAGTTTTTTAGTCTTTTGCCCTTGCCAGTCCCGTCTGTCGACTTAAATGTTATGTTATATAGTCACCTCAAAGGCGAGTCATGACCAGTGTCCTAATCACTGAATTTTGGCTGAACTTATCTCAACGCCGCCGTCAGCGCTTTTGCGACGGCGAGGCCACTTCGCGGTGGTCGCGAGTCTCGCTCGAACCCTGATCCAACCGAATTGGTCCGCACTTCTCCCAAGTTTCGTGCGGCCAAGACATAAACGCCTGTCTTCCAGCAGACGTGAATGTCACTCCCAAGGCGAGGGCCTCCAAGGCCCTCGCCAACCAATCTCTCAAAAGGAATTTTTACGATGAAACCAAGCATGAAAGCCGTTATGGGTGGCTTTGCCGGTCTGGCGCTGGCGGCCTGTGCTTCAACCGCTGTGGCTGACAATACAGAGGCTGGCATCAGCGAAGCCGACGTCGTTGCGGCGCAGACTGAGTGGGGCAATGGCATTGTCGCCATTGCTGCTGTTCATACCGAAGGCGGTGATTACGCGGCGCGGGCGACAGAGCATATCAACACGCTCTACGCCTATGGCGACACGGCGGTGATGTTCAAGCCGACCCTGGCCGCCGATGATCAGTTCCGCGAAACGTTCGATGAGGCGCTGTCCTACTTTATCGGCACAGAAGGCACCGAAGATAGCGGTTTTGCGATCAAGGGCTGGACCAATGTGCGCTGGGAAAGCAATGGCATCTATACCAGCGGCGATTCTGCCACGGCGATGGGGAATTACTATTTCACCGGCCCGGATGGCAGCGAAACCAAGGTCGAATACTCCTTTGGTTACGTGCTTGATGAGGCCGGTGATCTGAAGATCAATCTGCACCACTCATCCTTGCCGTATTCTGCGGGATAATTGGCGATAGGGAACAGGCCGCATCTGGCGGCCTGTTCCATTGGCCGCCATCAGGTGGCCTTCGGGACTTGGGCGAATCTTGCGCACCATCAACAGGATGATGGAAAGTTGAGCGACCGCCAATCCAGAAAAATACTGTATTCGCACTTGACGATCATATCAAAGACCATCCTTGATGAATGAAGAAGGAGGGTTGTCTATGATTCTGTTTCGAGTGTTCATGCTTTGCGCGTTCGCAAGTCTTTACAGTCTCGCATGCGCGCAGGACGAAACAGGCCCCGTGCCGGAACTTGATGATTTTCTTGGCCGGCTGGACTTCTGGAGTCCGGAACTATCACCCTCCGGTCGTTATCTTTCTGGTGTCAGGGGTGAAGAAGACGATTCCTTCCTCGTTATAGTGGATCTCGATGATCCGGACTCGTCGCCCAGCTTTCGCGCGATGGGCGACGTCTATCTGAATTGGGTTGAGTGGGTGACGGATGAGCGTCTGCTACTTTCGGTCACCGGGTATGTGAACCTTCGTACCGGAGACTGGATCAGCCGCGACGGATTTGAAGACCTGGGCAGACGCGATATACCGGTGCGCTTTACCCGCATTATTGCAGTCGATCGCGAAGGCGGAAATTCGGCGGTCATGTTCGGCGACGATCGAACCATGAATCGAAATTTCGGGTTGAGCAGTGTGGTCAGCTTCTTACCGCAGGACCCGGATCACATTCTGATGTCAGCCAGACGTCAGGGCGATCTCGATTTGTATCGGTTGAATGTGCATGATGGATCGTTTGAGCGAATTGCGGAAGGTACAGATTATACATATGCTTGGTTTGTTGACCGTGAAGGCGAGCCAGCCTTCCGATTCAACACCAATCGACGCGGAACAGTCGTCTATATCTTCGCCCGTGAAGATCGTGCCAATGGCCGCATCAAATGGCGTAAAATCAAGACTATACGCTTGAAACGCAACAAAAAATCCGAGTCCGCTACGGAGTTCGATCCGCTTTATCCTGGACCGACGGAAACCACATACTATGTCGCCGCTCGTCCGGACGGCGAAGATAAAACCGGAATATATCTCTATGACTTCGAACAGGATGTATTCGTCGACACGATCCGGACGCATGAT
>JBCCZH010000055.1:0-12604 GCA_039188075.1 Pseudomonadota bacterium | reverse complement strand
TGCATCTCTTCCTCGAAGCGATCAAACAGCGCCTCGATGATCGGTTCCTTGCCCTTGAAGTGATAATAGAGATTGCCCGGCGACATATCGAGCGCATTGGCGATATCAACAGCCGTTTGCTTGGCTTCGCCTTCCGAATTGAAAAGCGCCAGACTGACATCAAGAATACGATCGCGTGTTTTCATCGGTTCGGGTTCGCGCAAGGGCTGAATGGCCTGTTTCGCGTGTATATTTGACAGTAAAAGGTCAATATGGAACGAATTTGATCGGCCAAGGTTATCGTAATTTAGACTCTTAACCATAAGAGCAAGCCTTGTGCCGAACGGGGTAACCCCCGTTCCGGGAGGAAATCGGAGGCATCGATGAGCAAGACCGCGGACTATATTGGGCAGGCAGCTGCCGACTCGACCAACGCACTGAACCCGCTTCTGGGCGGCCTGAACCGACAGGAATTGCTCGGATCCGTGGCGATGATGTTGCGACGAACCAGTATCTCTCCGATGGCCAATGCCAAATTCGCCGGCAAGATGGCGAAAGAATCCTATGACATCATGATGGGCAATTCCGAGCGCGCCCCGGACCGCAAGGATAAGCGGTTCAAGGATCCGGCCTGGGCCAATAACCCCTTCTACAAGCGCGGCATGCAGACCTATCTCGCGATGCAGGAACATCTCGATGATTGGGTTGGTGACCTGAAGCTGGGCGATATGGAACATGCGCGCGCCGCCTTCGTCATGAACATGATCACCGATGCGATCTCGCCGACCAATGCGCTGGTCACCAATCCGGCGGCCAAGAAACGCGCCATCGACAGTGGCGGTCTGTCCCTGATCAAGGGCCTGCAAAACGCTTATGAAGACCTGACCAAGAATGGCGGCATGCCGAGCCGGGTCGACAAGTCACCCTTTGTGATTGGCGAGAATGTCGCGATCACGCCGGGCAAAGTGGTGTGGAAGAATGAGATGATGGAACTCATCCAATACACACCGACCACAGAAGAAGTGCGTGAGATTCCCTTCCTCAACATTCCGCCGCAGATCAATAAATTCTATGCCAGCGATCTCGATCCGATCACCAGCATTGTTCAATTCCTGCTCAAGAACGGGTTCCAGACCTTTATCATTTCCTGGCGCAATCCAACGGCCGAGCATCGCGATTGGGGCCTGTCCGATTATGTCGACAGCCTGATTCAATGCACCGAAGTGATCAAGCAGATCACCGATAGCGACAAGATCAATATTTCCGGCGCCTGCTCCGGCGGCATCACGACGGCGACTTTTGCCAGCCTTCTGGCCGCGGCCGGCGACGACCGGATCAATTCGCTGACCCTGCAAGTCTGTGTCCTCGACCCGGAACAGGATGATAGCGAGATGGGCCAGATGGTGTCCGAGCGCAGCCTCGAGATTGCCCGGCGCTATTCCCGCCGCAAAGGCATTCTGAAAGGCGATGACTTGGCGCGCATGTTCGCCTGGATGCGTCCGAATGATCTGGTCTGGAATTATGTCGTCAATAATTACCTGATGGGCGAAGATCCGCCGCCCTATAATGTTCTGTTCTGGAACGATGATTCGACAAATCTGCCGGCGCAATTGCACTCTGACTATCTCGATTTCGGGCTTCAGAAGCCGTTTTCGAACCCGGGCACAGTGGAAATTGCAGGTCATATGGCCGATCTGACCAAGGTCGATACGGACCTTTTCATCGTCGCTGGTGTCACCGATCACATCACACCGTGGAAAGCGGCTTATCGCACGACAAGCCTGTTTGGCTCTGAAAACATTGAATTTGTTCTCTCCAATTCCGGGCATATTCAATCGCTTCTCAACCCACCCGGTAATCCAAAAGCCAAGTACTTTCGTAATACGAGTATTGCGCCGACCGCTGATGAATGGGCGGCGGGAGCTGAAGAAGTCGCTGGATCATGGTGGACCCGTTGGGCAGAATGGTTGCATGACCATGCTGGCGAGATGAAACCAGCGCCAAAAGAAGGCGGATCAGAGCAGTTCAAGCCGCTCTATGATGCGCCCGGGAAATATGTGTTCGACTAGAAGCCAGAACAGCTTCCTGCGGCACTGACAGGAGAAGGAGGCCCGAATGGCCACCAGAAAACGTGCCAGCACCGCGACAGCGCGCTTGCCTCAGATCAGCATGGAATCGGTCGGTTCGTACACGCTGCGGGTCGGCTATTGGCCGGCCGAGATCGCCTCAGACAAACGCCCTCTGCTCTTCTTCAATGGCATTGGCGCCAATATGGAACTCGCCTTTGGACTCGGCGAGTGGATCCGCGATCGCGAGATCATCACCTTTGACATGCCGGGCGTCGGTGAAAGCGAGCCGGCGAGATTCCCGTACCGTCCCTGGATGATGGCGCGGGTGGCGCGTCAGCTCTGCGACCGGTTTGACATGGGCGATGTCGATGTCATGGGCGTGTCCTGGGGCGGCGCCATGGCCCAGCAATATGCCTTTCAGTACCGCAATTCAGTCGGCAAGCTGATCCTCTGCGCGACCACAGCCGGCATGACCATGGTGCCCGGCAAAATCAGCGCGATCTCGAAAATGGCCGATGCACGGCGCTATACCGATCCGGATTATATGCGCGAGAATTTCCAGCGCCTTTATGGCGAAGCCGCTGATGAAGGTGCCGGGCAGCATATCGACAATCTCAAGCCGCCGGCGCCAATGGGTTATGTTTATCAGCTGATGGCCTTCCTGGGCTGGTCTTCGCTGCCGTTCATTCGCTTCCTGCGTATGCCGACATTGATCATGGCCGGTGATCGTGATGCGATTGTCCCGCTGGCCAATGCGCACATCCTGAACTTCGGTCTGCCAAATGCGCGCCTGCA
Organism: Pseudomonadota bacterium; assembly: GCA_039188075.1. Taxonomy (GTDB): domain Bacteria; phylum Pseudomonadota; class Alphaproteobacteria; order Caulobacterales; family Hyphomonadaceae; genus Henriciella. The sequence goes on along the minus strand of JBCCZH010000055.1, from coordinate 9,761 downwards.
TGTGGTGGAGGATGGCGGACATCTCTTCCTGGTCACGCAGGCCCAGGAGACGGTCGCGGAAATCCTCGACTTCCTGGATGAGCCGATGGAAGCGATGCAACCGAAAAGCGTCTGGGAACAAGGCGTCTCAATGGCCTGAAAGCGTTATGTCGCTTTCGAGCTCAGCCCGGTTGATTGAGATCACTTAAAAAAACACAAGCCGCGACCGGCTGGCGTCGGCGCCTAGCGCTTCATCTTCACGACATTTGCAGGCGGTGCGGCCTTGGTCTCTTGCACCAGCTGCATGCTGCGCAGATACGGGATCAGGGCTGATTGGTCCTGCGGCCGGCTGAACAGATAGCCTTGCAACTCATCACAGCCATGATCGCGCAGGAATTGCGCCTGAACATCACTTTCGACGCCTTCGGCGGTCACGGTCAGGTTCAGTGCATGCGCCATGGAAATCGTCGCGCGGGCAATGGCACGGCTTTGATCACTGGTTTCGATGCCACGCACAAAGGTCTGATCGAGCTTCAATTTGTCGAACGGGAAGCGCTGCAAATAGGCCAGAGACGAGAAGCCGGTGCCGAAATCATCCATGGCAATCCGCAGCCCGAGATCCTTCAGCTTGCGCAGGCGATCCAGGATAAAGGCATTGTCCGACAGGAACACGCTTTCGGTAATTTCCAGCTCGATCCGGTTCGGATCGATATTGGTCTCTTCCAGCTTGCGGCCAATCAGCGACAGCAAACGACTGGAGTGCAATTGCAGAGGCGAGACATTGATGCCGACTTTGGTGTCTTCCGGCATTTCCAGCGTCGCATTGATCGCATGCTCAACAACGCGATCACCCAGTGAAATGATAATGCCCTGGTCTTCCGCGATCGGGATGAATTCCGACGGCGCGACCGTTCCGCGAACCGGATGGTACCAGCGCGACAGCGCCTCGACCCCGACCACCGCGCCTGAGCCTGCATCCACGATCGGCTGGAATTGCAGATTCAGCGTGTCGGACTCGATCGCCTTGGCGAGATCATTGGCCAACTCTCTTTGTCCGCGCACGCGGGCCTTGAAGGATTCCGAATATTCTTTCCAGACGCCGCGGCCACTGCTCTTCGCAGCGAACAAGGCAAGATCGGCCTCTTTCATCAGCGTGGTGACATCACCGGAATGCGACTCGATGCGGCGAACCCCGACACTGGCGCCACATTGGACGTCCGTATTGGCATAGTGGAACGGCTTCTGGAGCGCTTCAGTGACATCTTCGACAAATTTCAACAGACGGCTACCGGTCAGCGGACGCGACACCAGAAGGGCAAATTCGTCCCCGCCATAGCGGCACAAGAGATCCATAGGCTCGCACAGATATTCCAGACGCGTCGCGACCAGTTTCAGCACATCATCGCCGCCACTATGGCCGAACGTGTCATTGATCCATTTGAAATTGTCGAGATCGATCCAGATCAGCGCGCTTTCCGAACTCATCCGGATCTCGCTGTTCAGATGCGCCTTGACGGCCTCCTTGAACGAGCTGCGATTGAGCAGACCCGTCAGCGAGTCATATTCGGTCAGGAAGGCGGCGCGATTTTCACTGATGCGCAGCTGCGTGATATCAGTCGCCGAGCCGCGATACCCGGCAAAACGGCCCTCTTCAAAGACCGGGCGGGCGGACAGTTTCCAGAAGCGCACATCAGCTTCGATGGAATCGGAGAGTTCCAGTTCCAGCGCAACAATCTCCGAGCCGCGCGAAATACGGGCCCGCAGCAATTCGCGCTCTGACGAGGCCTTGAACAGGCTGAGCAAGTTCTGGTCCAGAATGGCATGACGGGCCGTCTCGCCGAGCAGCTCGTCATTATTGATCGCGGTAATCTTGCCGTCTTCCGAGGTCGACCAGAAGAACGTATCGGTGGCAAAGCCGACATCCCGCAGGACCGAGTTGATCTCACGCGTCCGCTCAGCCGCCGTTTCCACCTCGGTGAGGCGCTTATTATAGTCAGAGAAATACCATTTCGTGCAAATGGCCAGGCCGCTGAAATAGGCCAGCATGACCAGCGAGATCAGGGCCGAGGTCAGTTCGGGCTGCAGCAGTGTATTGGCAAGGAAACCGCCAACCGTTGCGGCGATCAGCAGGCGCCCCATTTGCGGCATATATTGCAACAGAACCGCCGCTGCGAGCATGCCACCAGACAGAATGGCGCCGAACACCATGTGCGGATCATAAGGATCGACGATCGAAAGAACCCCCGGCACCACACCCCAGGCCACCGACAGGGCCACAAAAGGAAACCCTTTGACCAGCGTATTGGCGGCGCGATCGCCATCGAACAATTCCCGGCGCTCGCGGGTGCTGTACAGGAACAGCGTGGCGCACAGAAACACGTGAACCGTCAACCAGAAGTCAAATAGCCCGTTGCCGCCCACATCCTTCATCATCAGGATGGCCGAACTGACCAGGCTGGCCATGAACAATACCGGTGCAATCAGAGAGACCAGGGCGATTTCGCGGGCCTTGGTCAGATCGACATTTGTCCCGCCAAAATCATTGCCGGTCTTAGCCTGCGTCACATTGAAAAGCATGTTCCACCCAACTTGCATTTACGTCCGTCGCTCAGAATAGAGGACAAAGGCCACGGAAGAATTGAGTTGATGGCTGGAATTTTCTCGCAGCAGTTTACTGATCCGAAACGAAGACGCCCCGAGGAAAATCCTCAGGGCGCCAATAATTCTTGCATGATTTTAGAGGGTTAGACCTCAAGCAACATCCGCTCCGGGTCTTCCAGTGCTTGCTTGACGCGAACCAGGAAGGTTACCGCTTCCTTGCCATCAACGATCCGATGATCATAAGACAGCGCCAGATACATCATCGGACGGATCACCACCTGGCCATCAATCGCGACCGGGCGCTTCTCGATCCGGTGCATGCCGAGAACGCCGGATTGCGGCGGATTGAGGATGGGCGTCGACATCAGCGAGCCATACACGCCGCCATTGGTAATCGTGAACGTACCGCCTTGCATGTCTGCAATCGACAGCGTGCCATCGCGGGCCTTCTTGGCGACGTTGCCAAGCTCCGCTTCAATACCCGCCAGTGACAGCTCGTCACAATCGCGGATGACCGGAACGACCAGACCGCGCTCGGTGCCGACTGCCATGCCGACATCATAATGGTTCTTGTAGATGATGTCGGTGCCATCAATCTCGGCATTCACAGCCGGGATTTCCTTCAGCGCGGCAACCACAGCCTTGGTGAAAAAGCCCATAAAGCCAAGCTTGACGCCATGCTTCTCCAGGAAGGCATCCTTATAGGTTTTGCGCAGCTCCATCACGGCCGTCATGTCCACATCATTGAATGTGGTTAGCATGGCTGCCGTGTCCTGAGCCTCCTTCAAGCGACGGGCAATGGTCTGCCGCAGGCGCGTCATGCGAACCCGCTCTTCGCGTGGCCCCAGATCGCGCGGCGGTTTGGCTTCAGCCGGAGCTGCTGCCGCTTTCGGCGTGTTCACATAAGCGAGCGCATCTGCCTTGGTGGCGCGGCCGTCGCGGCCAGTGCCAGGAATATCAGCGGGATTAACGCCGGCTTCGGCTGAGATGCGTCGAACAGATGGCGCAACAGGGCGCTCTCCGGTCGCCGCAGGTGCGGCCGCGGCAGGCGCAGGAGCCGCTGCAGCGGGCGCCGCGCTGGCACTGGCACCGGCGGAAATCCGGGCAATCACCGCACCAGGCGTGACGCCATCACCTTCAGCCACGAGCCATTCGGCAATCACGCCATCGGCGCTTGCGGGCACTTCCAGCGCCACTTTGTCGGTTTCAATCTCGGCAATTGTTTCGTCTTTGGAGACGGCATCGCCAACCTGTTTGGTGAAGCTGGCTATGGTCCCTTCGGCAACACTTTCGCCCATGCTTGGGACGGTCACGTCAACCGTAGCACCGCCCGCTGCCGGAGCCGCTGCTGGCGCAGGGGCTGCAGCCGGTTCAGCCGCCGGCGCAGCTTTCGCAGCGCCATTGGCCCCGCCAAGTCGTCCGAGCAGCGCGCCGATTTCGACCGTGTCGCCTTCGGCAGCCACAATCTCGCTCAGCGTCCCCGCCGCCTCGGCAGAGACTTCAACCGCAACCTTGTCGGTTTCAAGTTCGACCAGAACGTCGTCTTTGGCGACGGCGTCGCCGGCCGCTTTCAACCATTTGCCCACGGTCGCCTCGGTCACGCTTTCACCCAGGGTTGGGACTGTGATATCGGTCATGTTTGGTCTCTGTCTTCGTCTGTATCTATGTCTGTTCAGGTGACGAGGCTGTCTTCTACAGGCTTGTCGCTCAAGGCGGATGAGATGAACGCATCTTTCTCTTTATTATGCGTCGAGAGCAACCCGGTCGCTGTTGCAGCAGCGGGTGGCCGTCCTGCATATTTAGGGCGCGCATGCGCGCTGCCAACATGGTTGGCGGCCCACTCGATTTCATCGCGAATAAATGTCCAGCCCCCCATATTGCGCGGCTCTTCCTGGCACCAGACCAGTTCAGCTTGCGGGAAGCGCTTAAGCTCTTCCATAAAGGCTTTACGCGGGACGGGATAGAATTGTTCCACGCGGAGCAGATAAATATCATCCGCGCCGGCTTCCTCACGCGCTTCGAACAGGTCGTAATAGACCTTACCGGAGCACAGAACCACGCGGCGGATCTTGTTATCTGCCACCAGTTTGACCTTGCCTTCGCGCCCGGGCGTTTCGGCATCATCCCACAGCACACGGTGGAATGAGGATTTGGTGTTCATATCGTCAAACGCACTGGTCGCCAGCTTGTGCCGCAGCAATGATTTCGGCGTCATGATGACCAGAGGCTTGCGGAAATCACGGTGGATCTGACGGCGCAGGGCATGGAAATAATTCGCCGGCGTGGTCAGATTACAGACTTGCCAATTGTCTTCGGCGCACATTTGAAGGAAGCGTTCGAGCCGCGCGGAAGAGTGTTCCGGCCCCTGCCCCTCATAGCCATGCGGCAGGAGCATGGTCAGGCCTGACATGCGCAGCCATTTCCGCTCTGCCGAGGAAATGAACTGGTCGAAGAAGACCTGCGCACCATTGGAGAAGTCGCCAAACTGGGCTTCCCACATGACCAGCGCATTCGGATTGGCGAGCGAATAGCCATATTCATAGCCCAGCACCGCTTCTTCCGAGAGCAAGGAATCAATCACTTCATATTCAGCCTGGCCTTCGCGCAAATGGTTCAGCGCGGTGTAGCGTTCGCCAGTTTTCTGATCGATCATGTGACTGTGGCGCTGCGAGAAGGTGCCGCGGCCACAATCCTGGCCGGACAGGCGGACATGGAAGCCCTCATCAAGCAGGGTCGCAAAGGCAAGGTGTTCCGCCGTGGCCCAGTCGAGTCCCTTACCAGCCGAGATGGCATCGGCGCGGCCTTTCATGACGCGGCCGAGAGTCCGGTGAATGCCAATATTGTCCGGCACAGTCGTGATGGTTTCGCCAAGCTCTTTCAGTTTTGCCTTGGACACGCCAGTCTTGCCGCGGCGATCATCATCTTCCGGCAGGCCGAGGCCTTCCCATTCGCCTTCCAGCCAGTCCGCCTTGCTGGTAACGACCTCCTTGCCGTCTTCAAACGCCTTGTCGAGGAAATCCTCGAAGGCTTTGACTTCCGTTTCGACTTCTTCGGAGGTCATGAGACCTTCGGAGACGAGCCGCTCGCCATACAGTTCGCGAGTCGATTTGTGACCCTTGATCCGTGTATACATCACCGGCTGGGTGAACATCGGTTCGTCACCCTCATTATGGCCGAACCGGCGATAGCAGAACATGTCGATGACCACGTCCTTGCCGAATTTCTGGCGATACTCGGTCGCGATTTTCGCCGCATAGGTGACCGCTTCCGGGTCGTCGCCATTGACGTGGAAAATCGGCGCCTGAACCATCAATGCGACATCAGACGGGTATGGCGACGAGCGCGAATACATCGGGCTGGTCGTGAAGCCGATCTGATTGTTGATGATGAAGTGAATGGTCCCGCCGGTGCGATAGCCTTGCAGGCCGGACAGCGCGAAACACTCGGCCACAACGCCTTGTCCCGCAAACGCGGCATCGCCATGCAGCAGCAAAGGCAGCTTTTTCGACCGGTCGAGATGACCTGTCTCTTCATATTGCATGAATTGCTTGGCCCGTGCCCGGCCCATTACGACCGGGTCGACCGCTTCCAGGTGAGACGGGTTGGCATTCATGGTCAGGTGAACCGTATTGCCGTCAAACTCGCGGTCCGAAGAGGCGCCGAGATGGTATTTCACATCGCCGGATCCGAACTCATTCGCGCCCTGGGTCGAGCCGCCCATGAATTCATGGAAGATTTTCTCATACTCTTTGCCCATCACGGCAGCCAGCATGTTCAGGCGGCCACGGTGCGGCATGCCGACGACAATCTCATCGACGCCAAGCGCGCCGCCGCGCTTGATGATCTGTTCCAGGGCCGGGACGGCGGCTTCACCGCCATCAAGGCCGAACCGTTTGGTGCCGGGATAGCGTTTGTGCAGGAAGCGCTCAAACGTCTCGGCTTCGATCAGCTTGGACAGGATCGCTTTCTTGCCTTCCGGGGTAAAGGCGACGCCTTTGTCCGGTCCTTCAATGCGCTCTTGCAGCCAGCTTTTCTCTTCCGGATCGGAAATGTGCTGGAACTCGATCCCGATGGTCGAACAATAGGTCCGCTGCACAATATCCAGGATCTGTCGCACATTGGCATTCTCAAGCCCGAGGACGCCATCAATAAAGATCTCGCGATCCATATCGGCCTCTTCGAAGCCATAGCTTTTGGGATCCAGTTCCGGCTGATATTCCGGCACTTCCAGGCCAAGTGGGTCGAGCTGAGCCTGCAAATGACCCCGCACGCGATAGGCGCGGATCATCATGATCGCGCGGACAGAATCCTTAACGGCGCGTTCGACATCGGCATCAGACGCGCCAGGTGCGGCGGCCTTGATCTTCTTTTCCAGCTTCGGTTCAAGCAGAACCCAATTGCCGTCAAAAGCCGCCGTTTCTTCGGGCGAGTCCGGCGTCGGCCATTGTTTGCGCTTCCAGCTGGCGCCATCCGCATTGCGGGTCGCATCCGCGCTGCCATCGCCCAATTCCTGGAAGAAGGCGCGCCAGCTTTCCGGCACCGAATTCGGATTGGCTGCATATTTGGCCTGCATCTGTTCGATCCAGACCGCGCTACCCCCATACAGGAATAAAGTGTCCAGCATCGCAGCGTTCTGCGCGCTGCGACCGCCGTCTACGGGGGAACCGTCATCTGCCATGAGCTACCGTCCTTGTTCTGGACGGCCCGGCGGGGTCAAAATTGGCCTCGTCTGGCCGCCCTTTGCCTTCATATAGTGCGGCGTTAACCTTTCAAAACCTCTACCATGGTCGTGCCCAGACGGGCAGGACTAGGCGATACTTTGATTCCGGCGGCTTCCATAGCTGCAATTTTGGACTCAGCATCCCCTTTTCCGCCTGAAACGATGGCACCGGCATGGCCCATTGTGCGGCCTTTTGGTGCGGTACGTCCGGCGATAAACCCGACCATGGGTTTCTTGCGGCCTTTCTTGGCCTCATCGATCAGGAACTGGGCGGCTTCTTCTTCCGCAGAGCCGCCAATTTCACCAATCATGACGATGCTTTCTGTCTCGTCATCCGCGAGGAACATTTCCAACACGTCGATAAATTCTGTGCCTTTGACCGGGTCACCGCCAATGCCGACCGCAGAGGTCTGGCCAAGGCCTTCAACCGAGGTCTGGTACACAGCTTCATAAGTCAGCGTCCCGGAGCGTGAGACCACGCCGACAGAGCCCTTTTTGAAGATCTTGCCCGGCATGATGCCGATCTTGCACTGTTCCGGGGTCAGAAGACCCGGGCAGTTCGGGCCGATCAGGCGCGAATTGGACTTGTCCAGCTTGGCTTTGACGCGAACCATGTCGAGCACGGGCACGCCCTCTGTGATACAGACGATCAATGGGATTTCTGCATCAATCGCTTCTTCAATCGCCGCTGCAGCGCCGGCTGGCGGAACGTAGATGACAGACGCATTCGCGCCGGTTGCGTCTTTCGCATCCGCTGCATTCGCATAGATGGGCAACGCCGCGCCATTATCCGCCGTCCAGCTTTCACCAGCTTTGCGCGGATGGGTGCCAGCGACCATTTGCGTGCCGAAATACTCAATCGCCTGATTGGTATGGAAAGATCCGGTTTTGCCGGTCAGGCCCTGGACGATAACTTTTGTGTTTGAGTCGATAAGAATGGACATGTCTCTTAGGCGCCTTTCACGGCTGCAACAATTTTCTGGGCGGCATCGTCGAGATCATCAGCCGGAATGATATTCATTCCGCTATCAGCCAGGATGGCCTTGCCTTTTTCGACATTGGTGCCTTCCAGGCGGACCACCAATGGCACCGCCAGCGAGGTCTCTTTCACAGCCTGAATGACGCCTTCGGCGATGACATCGCATTTCATGATGCCGCCAAAGATATTGACCAGAATGCCTTTCACGGCCGGGTCTTTCATGATGATCTTGAAGGCCGCGGCCACTTTCTCGGCATTGGCGCCGCCGCCAACGTCACAGAAATTGGCGGGCTCTTCGCCATACAATTTGATGATGTCCATGGTCGCCATGGCAAGGCCTGCACCGTTGACCATACAGCCAATCGTGCCATCCAGAGCGATATAAGCGAGGTCCCATTCCGAGGCTTCGATCTCTTTCTCGTCTTCCTCAGTCGTGTCGCGCAGCTCCATGATGTCCGGGTGACGGAACAGCGCATTGCCGTCAAAGCTGACTTTCGCGTCGAGCACGCGAAGGTTGCCATTCTCCATGACGATGAGCGGGTTAATCTCCAGCATCGACATGTCCTTCTCGGTGAAGGCTTTGTAGAGGATGGGGAAAAGCTTCATGCCATCGTCGCGAGCGGCGCCGGTCAGCGCGAGCGCGTCGCAAAGCTGCGCCGCGGCCGCTTCGGTCACGCCTTCGGCTGGGTCGATTGGCAGGGTCAGGATTTTCTCCGGCGTGTCATGCGCGACCGCCTCAATATCCATTCCGCCCTCGGTCGAGGCGACAAAAGCCGGACGACCGGTTTCACGATCGACGAGCAGTGAGAGATAGAGTTCCGAAGCGATATCGGCACCGTCTTCGACATAAAGACGATTGACCTGCTTGCCTTCGGCCGTGGTTTGCGCCGTGACCAGGTGATTGCCGAGCATCGCCTTGGCATGTTCCATGACTTCTTCCTTGGAAAAGGCCAGGCGAACCCCGCCCTTTTCCCCGGCTTCCGCTTCGATGAACTTGCCCTTGCCGCGTCCACCGGCGTGGATCTGGCTTTTCACGACCCAAAGCGGCCCCGGTAAAGTGTCGATCGCCGTTTGGACGTCATCGAGCGTTAGGATAGGGACGCCAGCGGCCACAGGCGCACCGAATTCCTTCAGGACGGCCTTGGCTTGGTATTCGTGAATGTTCATATGAAATCAGCCTCTTGCAGCATGCGCAGATTCGGGATCGGACCTGCGAAAGACGCGCCGCTTATAGCATCGCCATTGCCGCTGACAACCGGCTACAACCGCTTTTCCGACAGGCAGAATCCACTAGACGAACCCTGCCTTTGCAAAGACATGCGCCTGGCCATCCAATTTGGTGCTAATTCGCACCAATTTCTGCAAACGTGAGCACGTTTTCGCGCACAACTGCGCCAGCATTATCCTTGATCTGCAGCGTGATCGCCTGGCCAGCCCAATCGATCTCGACGGCGCCATAATTCTCTGGCGCGAATCCCGCAC
>JBCCZH010000054.1:0-12652 GCA_039188075.1 Pseudomonadota bacterium | reverse complement strand
GAATTCAGGCGAATTTTGATCGTTGCCGGTTTGGCCATTGCGGTGCACCTTCATTTGAGGGCTAAATCTCGAAAACGCGTCTAATGATGGTTTGTGGCCGGGAAGTCAAGCGGCTGTCAGCATCAAATTCGGTCGGCTGAGTGACCAGATCGCGTCCAGCGAAGGAATGGTGGCCCGAGGTCGTCGGTCTTGGTCAGACGCTCCTCGATTTCGCCCAGCATGAAGCGCGTCACATTTGGCAAATCAAGCGCCAGCGCGTCCTTCAAGGACACCCATTGCAAGTCATGTAATTCAGCCCCGTCCAGCGGTGGGCGGTCATCGATCAGAATCTTTTCAGCTTCGGCCATGAAAAAGCGCGCATCGAACCGTTTCGGGCGATAGGGCGGGGTGATGGCGCGGCCAATAAAGCGCATATGCTCCAGGACCGGTGCGATATTCATGTCATATAGCGGTTGCCATCCGGCCGGCGCCTTGGCGGGCATTTCGGCTGATTTGCCAATCAGAAGGCCGGTTTCCTCAAACGTCTCGCGGATCGCTGTCAGCGCGAAGGCGCGTGGCAGGCGTCTTGTCTGAAAGCGGAGCCGTGCCTCATCCGCGCGCGGCAATTCGTTGACGCTTTTCGCGCGGCCATCCTGTGGATCCACCCGGCCACCCGGAAAGACATACTTATCCGGCATGAAATCGTGGCGCCCGGACCGTTTTCCCATCAGGACGCGCGGCATGGCCTGATCGCGGCGCACCAGAATCAGCGTCGCAGCATCGCGCGGACGCGGGCTGGGTCTGTCTTTCAGGATAACCTCGCCAGCATCTTCGCGATCATAAGCCGTGCCCAGATCCGGTTTGCTCATCGCCTACGCTTTCCTTTTCCGCCCGATTTGCCCTTGCCGCGCTTTATGCTGCCAGAGCCTTTGCGCCGATCAAACCGCTTCCCCCGCGTCCGCGGCTGCAATTTTTCGCCTGGCTTGCGAGGACGAGGGTCGGAATTGAGTTCCAGCAGAAGGCCACCTTCCAGTGGTGTAACCTCGAACAGACGAACGGTGACGGGTTGTCCGAGCTCATAGCGTTTGCCTGAATGCTCACCGACCAGGGCCTGTGCCGCTTCCTGATAGGCCCAGTATTCTTCCGAGATCCGCGATGCGGGGCAGAACCCGTCCGCACCCGTCTCTTCCAGGCGTATGAACAAGCCGGACGCTGTCACGCCTGTGATCCGGCCCTCGAACTCGGCGCCAACCCGGTCCGCAAGAAAATGTGCCAGATACCGATCGGTCGCTTCGCGTTCCGCCGCCATCGAGCGTCTTTCGGTACGAACCAGATGTTCGGCGGTCTCATCCAGTTGAACGGATTGTTTGTCGGGCAGACCATCGGGTCCGAAATTCAGAGCCTTGATCAGGGCCCGATGAACGATCAGGTCGCTATAACGTCGGATCGGACTGGTGAAATGCGCATACTTCTTCAGATTGAGCCCGAAATGACCGATATTTTCCGGGCTATAAATGGCCTGGCTTTGCGTGCGCAAGACGATCTCGGAAACTGCTTCGGCATTGTCGGTTTCGCCAAAATCCTCGAGTAAACGATTGAAGCGATGCGTTTGGGTTCGTTCGCCAAGCGGCCATTTGATGTCGAGGGTCTTGAGGAACTCCGAAAGGGCCGCGATCTTGGCATCCGATGGCGTGTCATGGACCCGATAAAGGAGGGGAGTGTTGCGTTTCTCAAGTTCCTCAGCGGCACATACATTGGCCTGGATCATCAGCTCTTCAATCAGCTTGTGCGCATCAAACCGTTCTTTTGTACGAATCCCTGAAACTGTACCATTTGTTGCGATTTCGACTTTTCGCTCCGGCAGATCAAGCTCGAGCGGTTCACGTTTTTCGCGCGCCTTGGAAAGCGCTGCATAGGCCGCCCAAAGGGGTTCCAGAACGGGTTTCAGCAAGGGCGCGGCCCGCTTGCTTGGTTTGCCATCAATCGCCTGCTGGGCTTCTTCATAGGAGAGGGCACCGGCAGACCGCATGACGGCCCGCATGAATGTGTGCGCCGTTTTGGTGCCTGATTTATCGAACAGGATCTCGACGGCCATGCATTGGCGATCCTGACCTTCTTTCAGAGAACAAGCATCAGCGCTCAATTCGAAAGGGAGCATGGGCACGACCCGATCCGGGAAATAGGTCGAGTTGCCGCGTTTGAGCGCTTCACGATCAAGCGCACTCTCCGGTGTGACAAAGGCGGCAACGTCGGCAATCGCGACAATCACGCGGAAGCCGTCTTCGCGCGCTTCTGCGAATACCGCGTCATCATGGTCGCGGGCATCTGCCGGATCGATCGTAATCAGCGGCGTCTCGCGCAAATCCGTCCGCGCGACTTTCGCCGGCTGAGCGGTGTGGGCCTGATCGATTACGGCCTTGGGAAACTCCGTCGGAATATCATGCGCGGCGATCGCCAGGAGCGATGCGGCTTGAGGGTCTTCCTGTCGTCCCAGGATCTGTTCGATGCGGGCGCGGACCGGGCCATAGCCGCGTTGCGGCAAGGGGGCCGCAAGCACCAGATCGCCATTCTCGGCACCATTGCGGTCGGCTTCCCGTACGTGCAGTTCATGCTTCACCTTGCGGCTGGCGGGCTTCACACGGCCGCCTCTCGCCGTGTTGAGATAAACCCCGGTGACAGGACGTTCTTCGTCGCGGCTCTCAAACAGTTTCATCAGGCGCGCTGTCCAAACCCCGCCAGATTGTTTCACCCGAGCGAGGCCGCGGTCTCCGACGCCTGGCGCCGGGCCCCGCGACTTGCCGGAATATCCATCATAAAGAATGTCGGGTCCGTAAGCCCCCTCCTTGCCAAAGGCGCGCGCGATCAATTCGCCATTCTCGTCGGTGCGTTCAAATCGAACAACGCAGGTTGGTGGTGGCATATCGGATTGCGCCCATTCCCGGCGCCCGGTTCGGGTCAGGGTACCATCTGCTTCAAGTTCTTTCAGGATGGCGCGCAAGGTTTGACGTTCGCGGCCTTTCACTTTCAGTCCGCGAGCAATGTCTTGTTTGGAAGTGGCGTCCGGGTTCTCTTTCAGGAAATCGAGAACCGTTTGTTTGTCTGGAAAGCTCATGGCGCGCGCCATACAGCAAGTTGCCGCGCTTGGCTCGTGCTAATTTGTCGGGATGTGTGCGAAGATATCGACAGGTGTCAGCCCGAAGGACCCTGTCAGCACGCCCCATTCCCCCGTCATGACTTCATAATGGAGATGCCTTGCCACAGTACTGTTGCCTGTTTTCCCCATAATTCCAATGGTTTGACCGATTGACACCGTGTCACCGACTTCGACACCATCGGCAAAGCTCTCAAGATGAGCATAGCGAGCGAAGACCGTGTCACCGTGTTGAATCACCAACATATTCCCATAATCGTCGCGATAAATCTTCTCCCTCACCCAGCCATCTGCGGCGGCATAGATTGCGACCGGCTCGGCACTGTGCAGATCGATCCCCTTATGAGGGCGTCCGTTTCGCGGCCCGAATCCGGACGAAAAGCAGCCGGCTTCCACGGGCGCGACCGCCAGGCGCACGCCATTGAGCGACGCCATCGTGGCATAGGTGGCAATCTCACCGTCTGCATTGGCGGGAGGGGCATTTGAAATCGTCATGCGCGGACAGAGCGCAAGGGATTTCGGGAAGGTGAAATCCTCAGGCACGACAATGTCAGGTTTTGGAGAGGGCGGCGATGCGATCTCCTGTTCGGTCTCAGGATCAGGCTCTGGGGTTTCTCCCTCGAGGACGGGATCCGGGGTGGGTGTTGGATCTGTTTCAACAGACTTGGATGCGCATGCGCTGATAACCAGGCCGAGTGCGAGCATTGATAGCCGGAACGGGAATTTATAACGCGTCATGATAAGCCACCTCCCTATATGAGTTTGCCTCAATACGCCCCCGCAAAACTATGCCGAACTGGATACGCTTTGCCTAGGTCTCTTCATTCAGGTTGCGTCTCATTTCCAGGATGTAGGGCGTGAATCCCGTCTTTTCGTACGCACGAATGGCAGGTTCATTGTCCGGATAAACCGTGAGATGAATTTCCGGCAGATCCTGATCGCGCGCCCATTGAAACAAGTAGTCGAGCACCAGCTTATTGACCCCTTTGCCGCGGTGTGCCGGATCGACATAGAGAAAACCGATATAGGCGTGAAAAGCGGGCGTCACATAATGACGCGAAGCCTTCCTGATGGCGTAACCGGATCCGATCGGTGATCCACCCAGGACAGCTACGGCCACCTCAGCGTCGGGATCATCAATCATCGCGGCAATGTCATAGTAACTCAGAGGGTCCGGTTTGAGGGTGTGATCAAAAGGTCGTTCGGCGAGGATGATTCCCTGCTCGAACGCCAGGAGCTCTGGTAGGTCAGCGGGTCGCGCGGAACGGATGAGGATGTCAGACATAGCCATCGCCTAACGCTGGTACTGGGCTCTTGTCTACCAGTCTCTCAAAGCGGTCGCCGCGGATAAGGGCCAGATGCGCAAGTCTACGCGCTAATCAACTGAAATAAATATATAGTGAAACAACCTTAGAGGGAATTTAATAATAATATTTATAAAGTTGTTGAATCACTGAATACAGAATTACTGCGTTATCATTCGAGCGGCCAGTGACGGGATCCAGATCGTCTGCCTGCCACCGTCGCTCCAGGACCAGAAGCACCCGTATGGTGCGGAGAGGATGGATAACGTGGCTCTGGATATGGCATTGATTCAATTCTATCGCAGCGCGTCAATTGCAGATTTGCTGGAAGAAGGCGCGCAGACCTGCGCCGAGATCGGTTTCCAGTGTCTCTCATTGCATTGGACGCCGGCGCCAGGAACGATTCCGACCATGCTGAGCAATCACGGCACGCTCTGGAACAATTATGCCGATGTGTTGGGAGTTGATGGCGGAGAACTATCCGCGCGAATGGACGCCTCGCTGACGATTGCGTTGGAACATGCCAAATCAGACACGCAGGCCTGTCAGCGGTGGAAAACGCAGCAAAGAACCACCTTTCAGATGATCGCAGATGCCTCAGTTGACTATTTTCTGTCAGATTATCAACGGACACTTCCGCGCGAATTTGGTCAGCCCGAATGGCACGATTTTGTCGTCACGCCGCTGTGTCGCGAGCGGGATCGCACGCTCGTGATTACGGCCAAATCCCATACCGAGATCACGCCGCAAATGGGCGCGCAGATCACCCATACGCTGGACACGTTCGCGAATGCGTATCGATATCTTCACATCAAATCGCTGCATCAGCTTCACGACCACCGTGCAGCTACGGAAGATACCGCCTTGTCTCGTCGCGAGGTCGAATGCTTGCGCTGGCTTGCTTCAGGCAAAACACTGTTTGAAGCGGCGACCATACTCGGAATCAGCGAACGGACACTGCGATTTCATATCACCAATGCTCGTGAGCGCCTGGGGGTTTCGACGACTGTTCAGGCCATCGTTGCAGCGGCCTTTGCCTATGGGTTTGACCCGCATGATGGACGGCGGTCCGTCTATGCGACGTCGCAGTCTGCCGTCACATAATCCGCGCATCGAGCGAGGCGTCATCGGAAACTGTCTGATCTGACAGTCGAGGCCGCTCACGCGCGGTATTACGGCTAGAGACCTCTCAACCAATCAAGAGAAGGGAGAGTCATGAAGAAGATCACCAAAGCTATGGCAGGCGCGGGCGCTGCAGCCATGGTCCTGTCGACCGGCCTGTTCGGCGCTGCTCATGCAGCCTCGTCCGAAGAAGCCAGCTATACCCACCCTGATTGTGAAGGTTCAAATGCCGTTTGTGGGGTCATCGTCATGGGCAATGCCGGGTCCTTTACGCTGGACTGGGTCGCCGTGAATGCGCACAGCGCGCAGGAAAGCCCTGCGACGCACGCCTCGTGCAAGGGATTCGACAAGAAGCTCACCGTGAATGTCCCATCTGGAAATTATGACACGTTTATCATTCCCGCCAGTTGTTCCTACAAGCTGAAAATCAAGATCCTCAGCGGCAATAGCAAGGATATGAATCTGTTTCTGACGCCTGGATGTCAGATCATCGCGAAGGTTTCAGGGGACCTCGGTTCCAACAGTTGGAAAACGCTCGAAATTTCGAGCCTTTCGGACAAGGTGACCACGACAAGTGATGGCAAACCCCTCGACCCGGCCGGATACAAGTGCGGCAAGCTGAGCGGCGCTGATAAATACGTCTAGTCCCGATCCGGAGGGGAGTTCTGCCGCCATGGCGACCCGTCTTAGCACCTCCAGATATCTGGTATCGCGGCTCTCATTCCTGAGCGCCGCGATGTCTTCAATGTTGCTTTGCAGTGCCTGTGTCGCCAATCCTGACTTCGCTCTGGATGAGGCCCGTTCGGCCATGCTGGACGATTTGCTGCAGGCCAATGCCGCAGACCAGAAGAAAGATGTCGAGCGGGAGAGAGCGGCGATCAAGGCCCTGATCCTGCGCCATGGCCCCACGCTGGACAGCATGCGGCTGACCGTCAATCTCGATCAGGCTGATTTGGCCATGGTCATGGACGAAATTCTGCAATCGGATGCGTTCGACTATCTCTCGCCGTCAGTGGCTTTCAATGGCCGGGTGTCTGCCCGATTTGTCGACCGTCCCTTGCCGCAGGCGATCAACCTTCTGCTCGCTGAAACCGGTATTGTCGCCCGGATTGATAAGGGTTTGCTCAGCTTCTCTTATGGCGGTGAAATCGCCGCCGGTACCGACGCTGATAATCAATCGGAACAGGCCTATACCAGCCGGGAAATCGCTCTTAAACATCTTGAGGCCGTCGATGTTCGAACCATGATTGGCGAACTCTTCGATGACGATGATGATAGCGACGCAGAGCAATTAACAGTGTCCAGCGTGACAGAGCTGAATACGGTCTTTCTAACCGGTCCGGCCAATGAAGTGACAAGGGCTGCCAGCATTGTCGCGCGCGCCGACCGGCCGGTTCCCCATGTCATCATCTCAGCCCTCGTCGTGAAGGTGAATACCTCATCCGTCGAAACGCTGGGCGTCGACTTTGCAGATGTCGCGGATGGCAGTTTCAGCATTTCCAGCATCGTGCCCAATACGACAGGCGGTAATATCGTCACCACGTTTGAAGAGCTCGCGGGGAATACGGCGCAGCTCACGGCGACGATTAAATTTCTCGCCGCTCAAAACATGGCGCAAGTCTTGTCTCGGCCATATGTCGCAACCCGGAGCACCAAACCCGCGACGATTGAAATCGTTGATGATCAGTTCGTACGCGTAGATACGACGACGGATGACTCCTCGATCATCGCCACTGATTCCATTACGGCCGGGATCACAATGACCATCACACCCATCGTCATGGCCGATTCGTCCGTCCGGCTTGACCTGTCGATTGAGGATTCGCGGTTCAGCGCGACGGCCGGGGATGTTTTGATCGCCAAGGAACGCAATGCCGCAAGCACATCCATGGTGATTGGCAGCGGCAAGACCATCGTCATTGGTGGGCTGAATTCGCGCTACCGGATCACCGAGAAATCCGGGCTCCCTTGGTTGCGGAAGATCCCGCTGCTGAACATTCTCGCCGCGGAGCAGGACTCAGTGGAATCCCAGAATGAAATGGTGGTCTATCTCACGCCGTATATCTGGATGCCTGGCATGGACCTGCCGCGCGCGCTGCAGGAGCAGCCGGTTCTGGAATATCCGTCGCTGTTAAGCATCGAGAAGTTCGGACGCGAATAGCGACCAGCGTCTATTTCTTGGCAGCGGCCTTCTTCTTTGCGGGCGCCTTTTTCTTGGTTGCGCGCTTTTTCTTGCCGCCTTTGGCTTCTTTCTCGGCCAGAATTTCCAGGGCCTGATCAATATTCACCTCGGTCGGCTGCATGTCCTTGGGCAAGGTTGCATTGGTCTTCTGGTGTTTGATGTACGGCCCGTAGCGCCCGTCCAGAACCTGGACCGGATCACCGCTGGATGGATGCGCTCCGAGATCTTTCAGCACTTTCGGGGCCGCGCGATTGCCGCGTCCGCCATTGGCCTTCTTGTCGGCAATCAGCGAGACAGCGCGATTCAAGCCAATCGTGAACATCTCTTCGACGTTGGACAGATTCGCGAAGGTCCGATGATGCTGTACATAGGGCCCATAGCGTCCGAGATTGGCCATAATCGGCTCATCGTCTTCCGGGTGTTTGCCGACTTCGCGCGGCAGGCTGATCAGCATCAGCGCCTTTTCAGGATCAAGTTCCTGCGGCGACCATCCTTTTGGCAGGCTGGATCGCTTGGGTTTGTCTTCGCCAATATCCATTTCCAAGTACGGCCCGAACCGCCCGGATTTCAACAGGACAGGTTTGCCCGTCTCAGGATGAATGGTGATTTCCTCACCTTCCGGATTGATCGCATTCTCCGCTTCTTCCTGGGTTGAGAAGGGGCGCGTGAACTTGCAATCTGGATAATTCGAACAGCCGACAAACGCACCGTGTCGACCAAGTTTCAGACTGAGTTGGCCATCATCGCAAGACGCACACTGACGGGGTTGCTCCTTGATATTGCCATTCTCATCAACGGGCGGGAAGACGTGGTGGCCGAGCGTCTCGTTTAGCACATCGAGAACCGCCGAGACTCGCAGATCTTTTGTCTCGGCAATAGCTGTTGTGAACTGCGTCCAGAATTCGCGAAGAAAAGCTTTCCAGTCCAGTTTCCCGTCAGAGATGACATCAAGCTTTTCTTCAAGATTGGCGGTATAGTCATACTCGACATAGCGCTGGAAGAAGTTCTCGAGGAAAGAGGTCACCAGGATGCCCTTATCCTCCGGTACCAGCTGCTTTTTCTCGATCCGCACGTAATCGCGATCGACCAGGGTCGACATGGTCGAGGCGTAGGTCGAAGGGCGGCCAATGCCGAGCTCTTCCAGCTTCTTTACCAGCGAGGCCTCGGTATAGCGGGGCGGCGGATTGGTGAAATGCTGTTCCGACTTGGCTTCCAGTAGATCTGCGTGCTCGCCCTCGGACAGTTTTGGAAGACGCGCTTCAGCGTCTTCATCCTTGTCCGTCTCATCCCGGCCTTCGGTATAGAGCTTGATAAAGCCGTCAAAGATCAGAACTTGACCGGTCGCCCGCAATGTTGCGCTCTTATCCTTGTTCAAAAGATCAATGGTCGTGCGCTCGAATTGCGCAGGCTCCATTTGCGACGCAACGGCGCGGCGCCATATCAGTGCGTAGAGCTTCCACAGGTCACCATCCGATTGTTTGTAATCCTCTGGCCGCAGGCTGAACACGGTCGGCCGAATGGCTTCGTGAGCTTCCTGGGCATTCTTCTGTTTGGAAGAATAGCGGCGCGGCTTTTCGGGCAGGTATTGCGCCCCATAATTCTCTTTCACGTGCTCACGCGCGTGGTGATAGGCCTCTTCTGCCATGTTCACGCCGTCGGTCCGCATATACGTAATACGGCCTTCTTCGTAGAGTTTCTGAGCGGCCTGCATGGTTCGCTTGGCGGAGAAGCCCAATTTGCGCGAGGCGTCTTGCTGCAGCGTCGACGTGATGAATGGCGGAGGCGGGTTTCGTTTGACCGGTTTGGCTTCCACGCTCTCGACGGAATAGCCGCCAATCTTGACCGCCTCGAGTGCGGATTGAGCCGCAGCGGCATCCGGCAGGTCGAACTTCTTGAGCGATTTCCCGTTCAGCGCATGCAGTCGGGCTTCAAAGTCGGTCCCGTCCGGCGCGCGCAGTTTCGCACCAATTGTCCAATATTCTTCTGGTTTGAACTTCTCGATCTCCAGCTCGCGATCGACAACGATGCGCAAGGCGACCGATTGTACGCGACCGGCCGAGCGAGAGCCCGGCAACTTGCGCCAGAGGACGGGCGATAGATTGAAGCCAACCAGATAATCCAGTGCGCGGCGAGCGAGATAGGCGTCGACCAGTTCCTGATCGATTTCCCGCGGATTTTCCATCGCGCTGGTAACTGCAGATTTGGTGATCGCGTTGAATACGACGCGCTCGACCGGCGTGTCTTTCTTGATCGCGCGGCGTTTTCTAAGTGCGTCGAGCAGGTGCCAGGAAATTGCCTCCCCTTCACGATCAGGGTCGGTTGCGAGGATCAGTTTGCCGCCGGCTTTTACCGCTTCGGCGATCTCGCGAATGCGGGCTTGGCTTTTGGAATCCGCCTGCCAGACCATCTCAAAATCATTGTCTGGATCAACGGATCCATCTTTCGAGGGCAGGTCTCGGATGTGACCGTAAGAGGCCAGCACTTTATAGTCTTTGCCGAGATATTTGTTGATTGTCTTCGCTTTGGCGGGAGACTCAACGACAACAACGTTCATGGGAGGACGGCTCCTGAATGGGCTTCAAGGCGGCGGAAAGTGGTTGTGGCCGGGCCCGCTGTCAAGAAGGGATTTCTCTAACCGTCTTCTTGATAGGCCAATACTGTAAGCGAGATGAACAGCGCGCAAAGGGCAGGGGACCAGGCCGCGATCAAGGCCGGAATTGCGCCAGACGACCCGAAACTCGAAGCGATTTGAGTGATAAAGAAGAGCACAACTGCAGCGCCGGCTCCGGTCGCAATCAACCGGCTCGTACCGCCCAGGCGCGACAGACGCAAACAGACAATCGCCCCGATCAGCGCCATCGCCGTGTAAAGAATCGGCAAGGATGTCAGCCCGAACCAGCGCATGGAGAATCGCGACGTATCGAGCCCGGCTCGCCCCGTCTGGTTAATAAAGGATGGTAGCCCCCAAAACCCGATCGTATCCGGCGACGTGAATCTCGAGAGGAGGGTATTGGGATCGAGGTCGGTCTCAATCGCCAGGCTCGACAGTCTTTGTGGCGGGCTCCCGGGCGTGTTCTCAACCAGATTGGTCAATTGCCAGAACCCGCCTGAAATGGTCGCAGTCTCGGCGTCGATGCGTCGAATGAATCGAAAGCGCGAGGTCGGTCGCGCGCCTTCATAGACGCGGCCTTCCTCGAGAAAGCGTACATCGGTAAAGACCTGTCCGGTACTGTCGACCGAACCGGCATGGATCACGATCTGACTGTCATCTGTGCCCTGCCTGAGCCAGACATCCGAGCGTTGCCGCTCAACCACGCGTCCGCCTTCCTGCAGCAGGTTGGCGCGCGTGCTCTCAAATCGCTCCGATAGATGCGCACCAAGCGGATTGAGGACCATCATCGCAAACAGGCCAAGCACTGCTGCCATCACCATGACAGGCGCCAGAAATTGCCAGGCCGATTGACCGGTGGCGCGAATGACTGACAGTTCCGAGCTTTTGGACAATTGATTATAGGCAATCATCGCCGCTACAAGCACCGCGAAAGACAAGGTCTCTTCCAACAGGCCGGGAAGCTTCATCAGAGAGAGTTGGACAGCGGAAAAGGGCGAGAGTTCAATATCGCCGCCCACCGTGCGCAATTGTTCGACGACGTCCACTAGCATAATGGTGATCGCGAATATACCGACGACGAGGCCGAGCGCGAAGACGCAGCGCATGAACACGTAGCGTTGGATCATTGACCCCGTCATGATTTCGGGGCGCCTTTAATGCGCTGTCCGCTGCGGAACAAGACATAGGAAAGAGACCCGATGGCGATGAGCGGGACCAGCCATTGACCCAAATTCATCATCGGATCTCCACCACTGCTCGATTGCACAGAGAGCTGCACAATGATCAGGACCAGCGCGCCGGAGGAAGCGATCACGATCCGTCTGGCATACCCCCTGCGACTGAAATTTCCGCCAACCACGGCGAGGATTGCGAGTAAGGCCATCGCAATGCTGATCAGGGGTGAAGACAGTCTCGAATTGGCTTCCGCCATAAACTCTGTCTCGTTTTGCCGTTCATTGTAGCTCGATCGATCGATGAAGAGCAGTTCGTGCAAATAGCGGTCGGAGGCTTTCAAAATCAGCTTGCCATCTTCTTTGACAAAGGGCGTCAGATCGAAGGTGGATTGCTCAAAGTCGAGTATGTTGAGCGCGCCATTCTGATCGAGTTGATGGATTTGCCCGTTGAACATGACGATCGCCGGCAAACCATCAATTTCGATAAAGCGTCCACGCTCGGCGAGATAATCGCGCGCGTCAGGCTGTCCGATTCGCTCAGCGATCTGGACGCCGATCAGGTCCTGGCCTTGCTGTTCACGCGCGAACACGGTGAGATTGGCATCTGGCGTCGTGAATTGTCCGGGTCGCACGAGCGAGGACGCGAGATCCGCGCGGGCGTCGCTAATTGTTGCCCGCATCTCGCGCTGCGCCGACGGTTGCACCCATAGATTTACACCCAGGTGAACAACCGCGCTCAAGACCGCCAAGCGCAGAACAGGCGAAGCCACCTGCCAGCGCGTCATGCCGGCGGCCTGGGCGACAACGACTTCACTGTCACGATGCAAACGGTTGAGCGCCCAGATGGTTGCTACGAACATCGCCATAGGCGTCAAAAGAGCGACGATTTGAGGGACGCCAAGCGCAACAATCTTGAAGAAGGTCAACGCGCCCTGACGATTCTCGACAATGATATCGGTCTGCGACAGGCCCTGCGCGAGGATTGCGAGCAGCGTCAAACCCCCGACAATAATCAGCACGGATCGCAAAACCCGGTTGAAGAGATAGCGCTGAACTCGATTCATGGATGAATTTGTTTGTTTTCCTGTCTGTTTTTCCGGCTTAGCGAGTTGCGCCGCGCGCGTCGAT
>JBCCZH010000053.1:0-12742 GCA_039188075.1 Pseudomonadota bacterium | reverse complement strand
TCTTCACCATCCGCGGCCAAGTCTACGGCATAGCCTGCATGGGTCAGGGCATCAGCCAATTGACGGCGTAAATCCGCCTCATCTTCAACGACAAGAATTCTCATAGCTCTACCTTAGTTAGAAGACAGGATTCGTCCAGTTTTCGCATCGACCGTTACCTGGATTCGTTCGCCTTTGTCGGTCATCCAGTCGATTACATAGACCTGGCCGCCACCGCGATTGTAAAGATTGGCATCGACCTGATAGCCGCCATAGCGGTTCTTGAGGCGCCGAAAGATATCGCGCAGCGGGATAACATCGCCCTTGTCCCGGGCATTTCGGGCCTCATCCGCCGAAAATGAATTGCCATACTTGCCCTGTGCCATGACAGGCAGAGGGGCCGCCGCAAGGGCGGCAACAAGCAGGATGGCGAGCATCTTTTTCATAACGACCCCCATATGCGCCAATTCCTCTGAATGGTTTGTGAATATTATGAACGGATTTCAGTCATCCGTCATAGCCGCGCGCCCAGTCCTTCAAGCCTGAATTCTTTGGATCTTCAATCACCACTTCCAGTCGCGCATACAAATTGCCGGGTTTGGTCTTGAGTTGAATGCCCTTGCCACGCAGCCGCAGGACCGACCCGGTATTGCTGCCTTCGGGAATTTTGAGTGCGATCGGGCCCATTGGCGTTTCGACATCAACCTGACCGCCCAGCAAAGCTGTCTTGAGGGGGACCGGCACGATCATCCGGATATCATTGCCATCTCGGGACCATAATTTGCTCGGTCGGACGCTGATTTCGAGGATCGCATCGCCGGGCGGACCGCCGCTTTTCGTGGTCTTGCCCTGACTTTTGAGCCGCAATGACTGGCCCGTATCGATGCCAGCCGGGATCGTAATGTTGAGCACGCGGCCATCTGCCATGGTCATTTCGCGGCGTGCCCCGAGCACCGAATCCTCGAACGAAATCTCGACGCGGTAGCGCATGTCCGCCCCTTTTTTAGGACCGGGACGCCTGCGCCCACCGCCAAACATGCCCGACAGGATGTCCTCGAAGACGTCGCCTTGCGCGCCGCCATGCGGCCTGGACTGCCCGCCAAATCCCGGATCGCCGCCAAACCCCGGCCCGCGGCCATAGGCCTGCCCACGGCCAAATCCCTGCGCCTGTTCAAACCCGCGCGGATTGCCGTCGGAATCAATCTCGCCGCGATCATATTGGCCGCGCTTTTGTGGATCGCTGAGGATTTCATATGCGGCGGAGGCCGATTTGAATATCTCGGCCTTGACCGCATCATCCGGGTGCAGATCCGGATGCGTTTCCTTCGCCTTACGCTTATAGGCGCGCCGAATATCGTCTGCACTGGCAGAGCGCGTCACGCCAAGAATGTCGTAAGGGTTTTTGCTCATTCGCAATCAGGTTCCGGGACTCATCCCGATTACACTTACGCGGCCTATCGGTGAATGCAAAGCTATTCCCCCAGCAGCAGGTGCGTGCCGTAAACCTTCCCTAGGGCGAATATGTGTGGGTCACCAGGTCGAGTGCCCCGATTTTCCAGAGCAGTGGCACATTGATCTGACGGGCACTCAGCGAAATTGTCCGTAACCGATCATTCACGATCACCACGGTTGCATCGGCGCTGACCGCCTGAACATCGGACTCTAGAAGCCCTCGCAACAGGCCGGACAGCCGCCAATGATCCGTTCCGATCAGGATGGCGCTGGTCCAGCCGATCACTTCCCATCCGGACGTCTGCGCGATCGCCAGGCGATTGGCGCCGTCCAGTACAGCGGCCTGATCAGCGGAGCTCAGATCACCATTCGGGATCAGGACGTCCAGCACACTGGTCTCATCCCATTGCCCTGCGGTGCCGGCTGCAAGGCTGGATGTGGATCGCCCGATCCATGCCGGATTGCGGATCGTCGCTTTCGATTGCAGGCTTTGCAGTGTCCCCCCCACTTTCACCTCAATCGGCGCGGTCCAGGGATCGCCTGTCACAGCGAGTGTTGGCCCGTTGCCCCCATCCTCCAAAAGATCCGGAATATCCAGAATCTCGAACGCAAGATCTGCTGGATAGGTGGCTGGGGCGCCATGGTCGGGTATTTCGATTGCTTTCGCTGACTCGGGGGCAGGCGTTTGCGCGCGCAAGACGAGGTCGCGGATGATCAGAGAGTCTTCAATTTGCGCCACCCGCCAGTCACGCCCGTCAAATTCGATCGCGGTTGCGGTTTCCAGATCGAATGCGGGTCCCGGCGCCATGCTGATGCGCAGGACGTTGCCTGCCAGGCTCTGTTGATACATGGCCTCGGCCAATAAGCGGGCGCGCCCTTGCGACAGCACCAAGGGCAAGGCCGCGCGATAGATCAGATCCTGATTTGCGGTGGGATCGCGATGCTCGACCAGGGCAGGCTGATAAGAAAGGTCACCCGAAATATAGTTCAGCGCGACGCCGCCTGGCTTGAGCTGCGCGACCGGGTAACCCTCGCTGCGACCGCCATCATGACAACGCGCCGCGTCGAGCGTCACGTCCGCGCTATAAGCATGGTTTTGCGCGATCAGTCCGGACTCGGATTCACGAACCTGAAAATCATAGGCGAGCGTCAGGGGCGACAGGGCCGATGCCAGCGACGTAATCCCATCCACCGCATAACCATCGACCACACCATTCAGGCCGGACACATCCAGCGCAACCTCGGCCTTCCGGCCCAGATCGCTGACCAGATCAGCCAGTTCAACCAGGCTGGTTCGCCCATTCAACCAATGGCCAAATTGCCAGTTCGCACCATCACTCCAGACCTCTGCCCGCGCTGGAAAGTCTGGCCAGGGCCGACCATCCCAGGCCCAGACCAGGACCTGCTCGACAAAGGGCTGCGCTTGCCAATAGGGCAATGCGGTGGCCAGCGCGCGGCGCTGGATCAGGTCATCTCGCGTGCCATTGGAATAGAAAGGCAGTGCGCTCTCACTGCTTTTCGGGTCGACAAAGACGTTCGGCGCATTGGTGCCCTTGTCCACAGCAGGAACTCCGATCTCGAGCAAGCGGACCGGTTTCATTCCGGCGCGCCAGGCCGATGGCGTGTCGGCTCGCACGCCGCCGGGTCGCGGATAATGGTCAGCGCCCCACCAGCCCGCCAGGTCCTTGGCTCGAAACACCCAGTGTTCGGCGCTGGCCCCATCAATGATCGGACGCCGGATCTGGGCATCGCGATCGGCCTCGGAGCCATAATACCAGTCATAGGCTTCCCCGCCGGCCAGCTGGCTCAACAGATAATCGGCCGCATCTGCACCTGAATATCCCGCAAGCGCATCGAGATGATCCGTGCCATCGCGCCAGTCACCCATTGGCGGATACCAGTCGACCCCCACGAAATCCACATCCGCCGACGCCCAGAGCGCGTCGAGCGGAAACAGGACATCCCGGCTGCCATCGCCCGGCGCATAGGCACCATATTCAGTCCAGTCGGCGGCATAGGAGATCTTCGTATCCGCGCCGACAATCGCCCTGACCTCGGCGGCAATCGTCTGAAGCGCCTCAATAAAGGGAAACCGGCCCTGCTCATCGCGAATGCGCGTCAAGCCAACCATTTCAGAGCCGATCAGAATCGTGTCGACGCCGCCTGCCTGCACAGCAAGGCGAGCATGGTGCAGGATGAAATGGCGAAAGCCAAAGCCGCCATCGGCACCGACAAACGCGTCTATCTCTGTCCGGGCAGAGGCCGTCTTGTCATGGGTGACGGTAATCCGTCCGCGCCACGGAAAAGGCGGCTGACCAACCCAGCCGCGCGGATCCGGCAAGCCATTATTGGGGGGCACATCCATCAACAGGAAGGGCGACAGCGTGACCGCAATACCGGCCGCTTTCAGCGCCGCAATACCTTCAAGCACAGCCTCATCCGCCGGCGTGCCGCCAAAGTTCGGGCTGCCCTCTGTCTGCGAGATCAGGTGCGCCGCATCGCGATCCGTTTGATCAACCCGCCAGCCATAAGGCACGGTCGACCGATCACGCCGTTCGACGCCGGGCCGCAAGCGACACGTTCCAGCGCGCAAGTCAGTGCCGAACCAGGCCACTGTCAAAGCCGCATCCGTCACATTGGGTAAGTCCCGCTGCAACTGATCCAGCGAGACAGCGAAGTCCGCCGCCCCGCGTGCATTGTTCAGGTTGAGGGTTTTCTCAATCCCCGGAAACCGGCGCTCGCGGACCACGGAGGTCGCATACACAAACTCGCCGGATGCCGGGATGATATTCACCCCCTGAACGCGCGTCGCCAGCGGATCCTTCGACCGATCGCCGGCGCGGACAATTTCAAATGACATTTGCGGCAAGCGGTTGCCGAACGCGTCCAGCGGCAAGTCTTCAAACACGATATAAGCCGTGTCGCGATAAGCCGGCGCCTGCCCTGCCCCTTCGATCGCTTCGATCAGGGGGTCCGGCATCTGGTCGCGCGCACCGGAATAGAGCCGCCAGGTGACATCGCTCAGCGCGAACAGGTCGCCATTGGCCCAGACCCGGTCGATCCGGGTGATCGGTCCCTGACACAAGGCCACCGCAAAACTGACCGAGTAGGTATAGTCGATGAAATCAGGTCCGCCCTTGCCCGCTGACTGTTCGCGGCGCGCCTCCTTGAAACGCGACGCCCAGATCACCTGGCCACCCACCCGCATGCGGCCATAGACTCTCGGCAGGGCAGCCCCTTCCCGGCTTTCCATAAGGTGCAGCGACTTGATTCGCGCGCCTTCGCTGGGCGGCGTCAGGGCGCGATCAATGGCGCGCCCGGCATAGCTGCCGAGCGTCTGGCCAATCGCCGCCCCGGAAAAATTCTGACCGAACAGGGTGACTCCATTCGGCAACAGCGCCGCGCCTGCCAGGCTGCCAACCGGAGACAGAATAATCTCACCCATCACGGGCCTCCATTTCTATCAGATCCGGCCATTGGAACGCGGCCGCACACCGGCGTTGCCACCAGGGGACAAGACGCGTCTCGCAGACCGCGCGGCCCCAATAGGCATGGATCAATCGATCCGGGGCCGAGAGGATGCCGCAATGCTTGGCCGGATGCCCCAGCCCCATGCGAAACAACAGGACATCGCCCGGTCGTTGTTCGCCCAGCGGGATTTCGATCAAATGCCGGCGCGCCGCCTCCAACAGAGTCTCTTGCTTCAGGGCTTCGGCCCAGTTCGGCGTATATGGCGGCATGGTTTCCGGCTCTGGCCCGATCAGGTCGCGCCAGACCCCGCGCAGCAGGCCGAGGCAATCAGCGCCTGCGCCTTTGCGACTGGCCTGATGGCGATAAGGTGTGCCGAGCCAGGACCGCGCGCAGGAAATGATGTCATCGCGGGTCATCTCTTGCCCCCGTCATTGCCGCTCGCCGCGGGTCCAGCCAGAACGAAATCATTGCCTGGCAGATGCGGGAAGCCGCGAAAATTCTCAGTATTGGCGAACACATCGCGGCAGGTTTCTAAGCGGCGGTCACAGGTCCGCCCATTGGCGGCGAGGCCGCACCGCTCATCGCCGAGCACCGCATCGCACTGGCGCTGCAAGACCCGCCCGATGGGGCGTTGCAAGGCCGCCATTTGAGAGAGTAGTTCAGCCTGAAAGGCGCCCTGGTCGGACACGGTAACGGCGCTGAGAGACCCGCTCCAGACATGCAGACCGCCAAGGTCAGGCGCCTTCCAGTCGACGCGATAGACAGCAATCTCGCAACCATCCCACAGCCCGTTCCGCAGATCCTCGGCCTCAATCGCGGCGCTGGAGAGCACCCCGGACGTCGATACGGTTCCAGCCTGAAGCTCCGCGCCTTGCACAAAACGATCCGACTCCAGCGCCGCGCCCGGCGCATAGGCAACGCCGCCAATGTTCAGGGTCCGGTCGTGACTGGTCAGGCCCAGGACCAATCCGTCCCGTCGTGTCAGCCGCCAGCAAAAACAGAGGGACAGGACCTCTTCGGTCAAACGCGCGCGCAGAGAGTCCGTTGCCTCAATCATGCTGCCCTCGCCGGAAGTTCGATGATTGAAAGCGTGGCAATCTGACCGGCGCCATAAGCGTCGATCACGGCCTGGATCTGGTCACTGTCGAACCGGACGGCGCAATCAAATTCAAATCCGGCTGTCAGCGCGGCATCAACCGCTGGCGCTGTGTCGAATTCGATCACGCCCGTCTTTGTATCAACCGACCACCCTGACTCGATCCGCGTTCCATCAATCCCCACCTGGACCGTGTCGATGACGGGTTTGGAGATGACGCGCGAAACACCCGCCTGCGTTTTCTGCAACTGAAAGCTCTGTGTCACGCCATCGCCGATGCCCAGCGTTTGATCCTCAAAAGAGATCTCGCTGCCGGGCACACTGCTGGCATGATCGACCGGATCGCAAAACCGAAATCCGTGCAACCGGCCCGCCCGCGCTTCAAAGAAGGCGACCAGGCTTTGCAGCTGCGCCAGATCCGTCACGGCACTCCCGACGTCCCAATGCCGACGCCCGGCCGCCCAGGGCGCGTTGCGGACTTCCTGCCCGCTGGCCAGCGTCACCACATCGGTGCGCCATTGCGGACCACCGACCGCGCCAAGCGCCAATGGCATCGGAAACTGAACCTCGTGAAAAGCCATCACGCTTTCGCCTCTGTCAGAATGCGCAGATGCAGCAGGCCGCGCTGGTCCTTTCCATTGCCAACGCACCGCGCCTCATCAGAACTGATGGCGACCTGCACGATGTCTTGAATGGACAGGGTCAAGGACAGACGGTCGACCGCCGCGCGCAAAACACCGAGCAAGGCCTTTGTCGATTCCAGACCTGATGGCCTGGAATAGGTGGCCAGCTGAATCGTATGCTCAAGCCGCCGCCGCGCCACACGATCCGCTGTCTGACTGTCATGAAGGTTGAGCCTGACATAGGGAAAGGCTGGCGCAGATGTTTCTGCATCAAATATCCGAGCGGGCTCACCCAAGACGGCCTGCACATCCGTGTCGGCTCGCAGCGCCATCAGAAGCGCATTCGCCAATTCGGGCCCACTCTGCGTCAGGAAGGTCACATCACTCACAGCCGGACCTCCTTGCGGGCATCGAGGATGGCCTGTACCTCGCGCGGCAATCCGCCTTTAGGGTCGAAGGCAAACGCATCGGGCACGCGCGCTGTGTAGATTGCCGCGATCAGGCGCAGCAGCGCTTCCTGCAAATCCTCGGGCACGTCGATTGCCGCGCCAAAACCAGCAGTCACATCAACTTCAATGCGTCCGCCCGCGCCGAGAGTCGGCAAACGACTCCAGGGGCGCAGGCAAAGGCGTCCGCAAACCAGCTGAAAGGCATCTGAATGATCCGTCTCAGCCCCTGAGGCATCGACCAGCCGAACACTTTCCAGCTGCCGCACCGGCGTGATTGGAAGTCGGCGCCCGGCCCCGCGCACCTCGGTCGGCCAGTCCGCCCAGGTCACGCGCACGGTGCGCACCACCAGGGCCAGTCCCGCGACTTGCTCCAATCGCGCCACGGCCGATTGCATCAGATCTGTGAGCAAAGCGTCCTCGGCATCATGCCCGATGCGCAGGAAGGCTTTAACCGCGTCGAGCGACAAGGGCGGTTGCGCTGCAGGTGTTATCACCATCAGTTTGGTCATTTGCATGTCTTTCAGAGTCAGAGTTGAGCGCGTGTCCCCTAAAAAGCGCGCTAGAACACCATCAGCTTGATCGCGTCGAAATTCTGGACGCCGCCGCCGACGCGTTTGGTCGTGTAGAACAGGACATACGGCTTCTGCGAAAACGGATCGCGCAACACGCGCGCGCCCTGCCGGTCAGCGATCAGATAGCCGCGCCGAAAATCGCCAAAGCCGATCGCGGGCTGGCCCCCGCCAATGTCTGGCATGTCTTCCAGCTCCGTCACCGGATAGCCAAGAATGGTGGCGGCGGCACCGGCTGTGCCCGGCGCCCATAGATAGCGGCCATCGCCATCTTTCAGCTTGCGGACACTTGCGACAGTCTTGCGGTTCATCACAAAGCGGCCATTGACCCGGAATTGCGATTTGGGCGTGTGAATGAGATCGATCAATTGGTCGCCCGCATCCGCCTGATTGAAGTCACCATCAACGGTGCCAATCCGACCCCAACTATGGGATGTCTCGTCGACCATTGTGTAGGACAGGAACCCCTTCGGCTTGCCATTGCCATCACCGCTGACAAAGGCGGCGCTCTCCTGCAGGCTGAACGCAGTGTCGACTTCATCCGCCAGCCACGCATCAATGTCGGCATAGGCATCATCGAGCAGGGTCTGTGTTGCGGCCGGCATGGCGTAGAGTTCGCCGGCTGGAAACTCCAGCAGGGACAGACCCGCGGTGCTCGTCTCGGACCGCGCATCTGTCTCGCCGGCCCATTGCGCGCCCACACCCAGTGAGACGGGTTTGCGATACACGCCGGCAGAGGTCTGGCGCACTGTCGCGATCTGGCGCATGGGCGAGCTTTGCTGCAGACGCGCCTCGATCAGACGATCCAGTTCTGGCGGGGCCACATAACCGCCCTGGCTGTCGGTTCCGACCGACAGGGCCTTGGTGTCGAGCTGTGCCAACCCGCTCTCATCACCACGGCGCAGATAGCGCGACCAGGCCTCATCCTGTTCGGGCTCAGACGATATCGTGGTGCCATCGACCGGGCGCGCCGCTTTCAGGCTGAGCGTATCAATCCGGCGATCGAGTTTTTCCAGTTTTTCATCGAGCAGCGGATCGCTCGCGCCTTTGGCTTCGATTTCGGTAAGGCGCGCATCATTGGCCTGTTTATAGGCTTCAAATGTCGCCATCAGCTCCGCTGTGAGCGCGGCGGCGTCGCCCGTATGGGCCTTGGTTTCCTTGGTCATGATTTCTCCTTCTATGACTGTGGTCCAATCGGTACGAAGCGCGCGGCGTCGAGCATCGGCTCGGACACCAGAGAGACTTCGATCAGCGCCAGTTTGCGCAAGGTTCGTCCGCCGTCCGGGCGTTGCGTCCAGACCAGCGGGCGGAAGCCAATTGACAGGCCAGACAAGCCGCGCTGAATCAGGGCCAGGGCTGCGGTGTTTTCGACCAGGCCGCGGACAAACAGACCACGACCATCCTCGATCAGGCGCACCCATCGCCCGGCCATCGCCCCGGTTCTGTGTTGCAGCAGCATGGGGACAGCGCCGGATTGGAGCGATTGTGCGAACGCACCCGCGCGCACAATGTCGCCGACCCGGTCCTCAACGCCGAACACTGAGGCATAGCCTTCAATCAACAGAGCCCCTTCCGGCCGGCTCGGGAGGGGCGCGCGGACCGGCATCATGACCGGTCCACCTTGGCTTCGATCCGGTCGAGCTGTGCCTGCACGGCGTCGAGCCGCGCTTCAAGCCGTGCGAGGCGTTCAGCAACCGGGCGGTTATCCGCCATATATTGTTCCAGGACATCAATCCGCTCGGCCGCAGCGCCGGCCCAGATCAAGGTCGAGGCGGCCTGGATTGCAAGCGCTGCGATGACCGCAATGCTGATCTTGCGTTCGGTCATTGCGCCAGCCCCAGCAGCTTGCGTTTCTCGTCATCGCTCAGGAAGTCCGCCGCGCCGACCCGCGCCCAGAGGGCATCGCGTTCGCTGGCAAAGGCCGGCACCGTGTCGAGCTCCGGCTGAATGGAAACAGCGTCGAACCGACCGCGCAGCCAGACCATCAAGGCGCTCGCGGTCTTTTGCACCAGAGGCAGCACGGTCAGTCGCCAGAAGGCCGCGTGCGCTTCCTTATAGGTGGCATAGGTATTGTCGCCCGGAATGCCGAGCAGCATGGGCGGCACGCCAAAGGCCAGCGCAATCTCGCGCGCAGCGGTCGACCGGGTCTCGGCGAAATCCATTTCGACCGGCGACAGGCTCATCGGTTGCCAGTCGAGGCCGCCTTCCAGCAAGAGCGGCCGCCCGGCATTGGCCGCGCCCGTATGTTCCTCGGTCAACTGCGCCTTCAATCGATCGAACTGTTCGTCATTCAGGCGGGCGCCATCCTTGCCATAAAGCAAGGCGCCCGATGGCCGGGCCGCGTTGTCGATCAGCGACTTGGCCCAGCCCGCCGCGCCATTATGGATGTCGAGCGATTTGCGCGCCGCCGCTAGAGGCGACAGGCCATAAAGACTGTTGGCGGGATTGTAGAGTTTGAGATGAAGCACCGTGCTCCAGCCATCCGGGGCGGGACCAATCCGACGCTCACCCTGTTTCAGCTTCACGGTATAACCCGCCAGGCGACCTTGCGCATCCTGGCGCACACGGACCGTTTCGACATGCAGCGCATAGAGCCCGCGTGGCACGGCTTCCCCGGCCAGGGTGACCGCCTCAAGCCAGGCATTCCCGGTAATCTGCAGGTCGGTGTAAAGCCGCTCGAGCAAAGTCCGTCCGGACTCTTCTGGTGACGGCTCCACCAGCAGGCTCTCCACACGCGCATCATCGCTGGAAAACGCGATCGAAGCCGCCGCCTCGGCAATCATCCGGACACAGCGATAGGCCACCGCATTGCCGGCATACCCATCGCGCACCAGCGCGGCCGGATCAGCGCGCCCCCAATCGGCGACGGGCAGGTGCGCCAGCGCGATCAGTGGCGTCGCGGTTTTGGTTTCGGATTTCGTCCAGGGCAGTTTCATGGGCGGCTCTCATCTGTTCACAAGAACCAGCTTAAACGCGCTGTGGACCGGTCGGATTCGTTTCCAGTTTGTTAAGGATTTTGGGGCGATTTTATCGGGAAAGAGCGGTTGAGATCCCCGCAAAACACAGGATCTCGGGGCTAATTTCTTCGCAACATGCGGCTTTTCAAAGGAGGCGTTATGCTCGGACGTGTCATTTCTGTTGCCAATTCAAAAGGCGGCGTCGGCAAGACCACAACCACGGTTTCGCTGGCCGAAGCCTTTGCTGCCGAAGGCTACAAGACCCTGGTCGTCGATCTCGACAGCCAGGCCAATGCCTCACTTCTGATCTATGGCGAGAATGGCGATGAGCGCCTGTATGATGCGATCCACAATTACACCAATGTGTCCGACTATCTGCGCGAGAATTTTCTCGGCGAGTGTTTTGCGCACATGACCAAATTCATTGTCCCGCATGCAAGCGATGTCACCTTCATGGGCAAGCCGCTCGACCTGTCCCTGGTCCCGGCGACACCAGGCCTGCGCCGGGCCGAGCGGGAGCTGATCTACATCCTGACCGAGCAAGGCTATTCGATGACAGCGATTGAAGGCCGGGTCGGCTTGCGCCTGCGCCAGGACATGACTGATTTGCGCAAGCAATATGATGTTGTGATCTGCGACTGCCCGCCAGGCATTTCGGCGATGACGGAGGCGACCCTATCCGCCTCGGACCTGATCATTGTCCCGACCATTCCGGATTTCATGTCGACGCTCGGCCTCGACCTGTTCACGGGCGACATCATAGACAGCCTCAAGAAACGCGGCCTGAGCAATCGGCCGGTCGTGTTGCCGACCAAGTTTGATGGCTCGCCGCATCAGAGCATCGTGCTCGAGGCGATGCGCGATGGCGCCGCCGATCCGGACAGTGAATATGATATCTTCCAGACCGTGATCCCGCAAAAATCGGAATTCGCCGCCAACCCGGTCGAGCTGGGCGCCAATCCGACCCTGGCCCAGAAATGGCCGGGTGATGCCCTGACCACCGTCAACATGCTGTACCAGGAAGTGCAGGCAAAACTTGCCGCGCAAGCCAAGCCTGTGGCAGCATAGATCATGGCCTTGACCGATTCTGGACGCACGGCGCTGACCGCGCTGCTCACGCATGAGGGACTGTTCCCGCGTGTGAAAGACAAGGACCTGGCCGCCGCCGCCGTGAAACTGGCGAGCAAACAGGTCACCGCCGCCGGCCTTGGCCGCGAGGATTTGCTGGCCATCCAATCCGCCCTCGGCGCCGAGATTTTCGAGAAGACGCTGGAAAGCCTGTCGCCTTATCATATCAAGCTGCTCGCCCGCCGCCTCGACAAGAGCGCGCCGGAGATTGAGGTCAATACAGGCAGCTCTGCCCTCGCCTTTGTGCGAAAGATATTGAGCGATGAGAGCGCAGCCAAAACGGCGCCTGACCCCGCCCCGGCAAAAGCCGTGGATAATCCCCCAAAGAAGAACAAGTATCTCGGCCGCAAGGCCTTTCGCACCGGCCGCTAGAGTGCGCGAATCCGCGGCAGACCCTGGGCGGTCAGCATCAGGCTGGTCACGGCCCAGACCAGCGCATCGACCCGGTCCGGCGAGCGCACCATCCCGTCCGTCCCGAACCGGCACATTTCATCCTCCAGAGCATCGAAGCGGCCCACATGCGCCACCCTGCCCTGCGCGTATAAAGCGGCCACAGGCGCCGCCCGCGCGCGTTTGCCAAGACGCGCATGTCGCAACGCGATCGGGACGGGACAGCCTGCGCTCTCCAGCACGGTGCGCAACATCTCCCCGCCCTGATTGGCTTCAGCGACAATTCGGGACGCCCCCTGCGCAACAGCCAGCGCCACTGCCCGCGCTGCCCAATCGTTCGGCGTCAGACCGCGCGCAGACGCATCTGCCAGGATGAACACTTTCTCGTCAAAGCCGGCCGCGCGAGACGTTCCAGCAACAATGATCCCGCACGCATCAGAGTGCGAATGGCTGGTCGTTGGCGGGTCGATGGCGACGATCACGTCCTCGAACCGATCTGGCGGAGTCGCGACCCGGTTTCGATCCAGATCGCTGCGCCGCCACAAGGCCCCGTCCAGGTCTTCCAGCAATTCCCCGAACAGCTCCTGCCGCGCCAGAGCCGTGCCGGCATAAGCGGCTTCGATACTGT
>JBCCZH010000052.1:0-12759 GCA_039188075.1 Pseudomonadota bacterium | reverse complement strand
CTCCGGCCCGGCCGACACGGGCGAAATAGGCGTCCGCTTTTTGCGTGTCCCAGCCTTTCGGCAACACGCCACTCAGCGCGGCCGCCATTTCCGGCACCGGGATCGAGCCAATTTGCGACAGAAGCGGCTTGCCATCGACGGTCTGCTTGCCTTCCAGCAGCGGACGTTTTTTCTCGGGCAGCGGATACAGGGCCGCTCGCAGCTGATCCTCGATCAGGGGGCGCTTATGTTCAATCACCAGCACCCGTTCCAGCCCGGAACAGAAGGCGCGAATTCCCTCCTGTTCGAGCGGCCATGGCATGGCGACCTTATAGATGGAAACGCCCAGCTTGGCTGCATCGTCCGGCGACAGTCCCAGCGCGGCCAGAGCTTCAAACACATCCCGCGCCGCTTGTCCGGAGACGATCAGGCCCACCCGCGGCTTGGCACTTGGCAGGATCACCCGGTCAAGCGAATTGGCCCGCACCCAGGCCTGGGCCGCCGGCAGTTTATATTCCCGCAAGCGGCGCTCTTTTTCCAGCGGTGGATCGGACCGGCGCATATGCACACCATCCTCGGGGAATTCAAAATCCGGGCGAACGAAATTCATCCGGTCCAGCGACACGTCGACCACGGCGCCACTGTCCATCGTGTCGGCGAGCGCGATCATCGCACTCCAGCCGCCACTGAACCGGCTCATCGCCCAGCCCTGAAGACCGTAATCAAGGACATCCTGGATCGACGCGGGACTGAGCACCGGAATCTCGGCATCCTGCATCGCGAATTCCGACTGTGATGGCAGGGTCGAGGATTTGCACATATGGTCATCGCCGAGCACGGCCAGAACACCGCCCAGCGCAGACGTGCCAGCGGCATTGGCATGCTTGAACACATCGCCCGTGCGGTCGACGCCGGGCGCCTTGCCATACCAGATGCCGAACAATCCATCGCGCTGAGCCCCTTCAAACAGTCCCAGCTGCTGGCTGCCCCAGACCGCCGTTGCGCCCAGGTCTTCGTTCAGGCCTTCCCAGAATTTGATGTCATGCTCATCGAGCCATGTCTGAGCCGCACGCAATTGCTGATCATAGCCGCCAAGCGGCGAACCGCGATAACCGGAGATGAAACCCGCTGTATTATGCCCCGCCTGTAAATCGAGCCGTTTCTGATCAAGCGGCAGGCGGACCAGGGCCTGAATCCCGGTCATATACGCTTTGCCCTCGACAAGATCGTATTTGTCGTCCAGCGTAACTTCACGATGTTCCAAAGCGCACGTCTCCAGTGTTGCGTTTAGGTCATATATCCCAACAAAATGCCGAAAAAGCTTGCCTTGTTTGCTCTATTAGGGCTATTTCAAGCAACAAATTGCCAGAAATAACACTTTTTGGGGGAAAGTTTGTCAGAACCATTAGACACCATTGATGCCAAGATTCTTGATTTGATTCAAAAAGACGCGTCGCTGTCTGTCGCCGATATTGCGGAACGCGTCGGATTGTCGTCTTCGCCCTGTTGGCGCCGGATCAAGCGGATGGAAGAAGCTGGCATCATCCAGGGCCGCGTGACGCTGCTGGATCGCCAATCCCTCGGGCTTGGATTTGAAGTCGTGGCCAATGTCAAACTGGCTCTGCCGAGCAAGGAAAACCTCGAGGCGTTTGAAGCGCTTGTCGCCAAATGGCCAGAAGTCATGGAGTGTATGACCGTGACCGGCGCCGTCGACTATATCATCCGGGTCACGACCACGGACATGTATGCCTATGACAAGTTCCTGCGGGACAAGTTGCTGGGGTCGGCCTTGGTCTCGGACGTCCAGTCGCGGATCATCATCAATGTTGCGAAACGCACGACCGCCGTCCCGCTCGGCCTGGTCAGTGATTATGTTCCGGCCGGCTAAGGCCGCCCTTCTGGCCGGCGGTGCCGCACTGGCCGTCCTCGCGGCCTGCTCCCCTGAACCTGTTCCAAGCCCGGATGCCACGACGGAGACGCTACCAGCGCCCGTTGAAGCCGTTGAGGTAACAGACGCATTTCTCGGCCAGATCGCAGCGATGCGGGCCGAGCATGATTTGATCGCCCTGGGGGCGGTGATCGCGTCTTCGAAAGAGGGCATTCTCGAACTTGCCATCGATGGCGTCAGAGCGAATGATGGGACCGATCCGGTTCAAATTGGCGACAAGTGGCATCTCGGGTCCAATACAAAAGCCCTGACCGCCCTCCTCTATGGGCAATTGGTCGAACGCGGCGACGCCGCATGGGGCGCAACGCTTCCGTCTTTCTTTCCCGACATGGCCGAGACCATGGATCCCGCCTGGCACGATATCACGATTGAAGACCTGTTCGCGCACCGGACCGGGTTCAGGCAATTAGGGGGATTCTGGTTGAATGCGCGCCGCAATGATGATCGCCCGGTCACCGAACAGAGGCGCGAAATTGCCCATACCGTCCTGGCCGATCCCCCGAGTTCCTCGCCTGAGGCATATGACTATAATAATTTGAATTACATCATTGCAGGCGCTGCGATTGAAGGCATTCTGGCCGAGCAAGCGGATCTGCCCAAGACTTGGGAAGACGCGATGCAGACCCTCCTCTTCGATCGGCTGCCTGATCCAGATGCGCAATCCGCCTTCGGTTACGGCCCGCCGCCGCAAGGCCTGGAAGGTCATCGCTCTATTCTCGGGGCGTTTCCAAACGCTGTCGGCCGGGGCAAGAGCGCTGACAATCCGGCCATTCTCGGACCCGCTGGAACCCTGCACGGGACGCTGCACGGGCACGCGACCCTGGCGCTTGAATTCCTGCGCGAGGACAGTGCGCTGGTGCCGGAGCCGCTGCGCACGCATCTGTTTACGCCCTATCCGGATGCGGAAAGCGGCTATGCTATGGGATGGGGAGTCCATGAGCACGACCGGTTTGGCCGCATCTACCAGCATAGTGGATCCAACACGATGTGGTACTCGATCATTGTCATCGCGCCAGACCTGGACCGGGTCGTCATCGTCAATTCGAACGTTTTCAATAATCGCGTTCAGACAGCCGCCAATCAGATCGCCCGCGCGGCGCTCAACGACGCAGCGACCCGACGAGCAGGGATGGATCAAGGCGGCACCCCGCCTGGCGAATAACGGCTCGCGCGGCTAGGCGCGCTCGACACACATGGCGATGCCTTCACCGCCGCCAATGCAAAGCGAGGCAACGCCCTTTTTCACATCCCGGTCTTCCATCGCGGCGAGCAGCGTGATCAGAATCCGCGCCCCGGAGGCGCCAATCGGGTGACCCATGGCACAGGCGCCGCCATTGACGTTGACCTTGTCATGGCTGAGGCCGAGTTCCTTCATCGCGATCATTGGTACGACGGCGAAAGCCTCATTGATTTCCCATAAGCCAACATCGTCCTTGGACCAGCCCGCCTTGGACAGCGCTTTTTCCATCGCTGGAACCGGCGCAGTCGTGAAATTCTCCGGCTCATGCGCGTGGCTTGAAGAAGACACGATCTTGGCGATCGGCGTCAGCCCGCGAGACTGGGCTTCTGACTCTTTCATCAGAACCAACGCCGCAGCGCCGTCGGAAATCGCCGAGGCGTTCGCGGCTGTCACGGTGCCATCCTTGTTGAAGGCCGGGCGCAAGGACGGGATCTTGTCCGGGCGCGCCGTCCGCGGCAGCTCATCAACCTCGACGGTCGTTTCCCCCTTACGGGTCTTGATCGTCACTGGCGCAATTTCGCGTTTGAACTTGCCGCCCTCCGTGGCGTCTTGCGCCCGTTTCAGCGTTTCCAGCGCATAGGCATCCTGCTGCTCCCGCGTGAACTGATACTTCTCGGCAATCATGTCGGCAAAGGCGCCCATCGGGCCGCCGGCATAAGCGTCTGTCAATCCGTCCAGCGCCATATGATCCTTGGCACCCATGTCGCCATATTTATGACCTTTGCGCACATCCATCAGATGCGGCGCATTGGTCATGCTTTCCATGCCGCCGACAATGACAATATTGGCATCGCCCGAGGCAATCGACTGACGCCCCATGACAGCGGCCTGCAGACCGGAGCCACACATCTTGTTGATCGTGGTCGCTTCCAGGCCTTTATCCATGCCAGCCTTGAACCCGGCCTGGCGGGCCGGCGCCTGGCCCTGACCCGCAGGCAGGCAATTGCCCATGATGATCTCGTCTGCCTCGTCGGCGCCCAGGCCGGCTTCTTCAACGGCGGCCTTGACCGCAATCGCACCGAGCTCATTCGCGGACAGGGCCTGCAAGTCGCCGAGCAAGCCTCCCATCGGTGTGCGCGCCATTCCAACAATCACGACTGGATCAGTGTTCGACATGGTAAGCCCTCCTAAAGCTTGTTCGGGGTTTTGCATTTTTGTGCAGTTGCGAACAAATGCAGGCGGACAGGGGGTTCCGTCAAGTCACCTTTTAGTCGAATCTGACGCCTCAAGGCGTGAAGGCGGCACGGCGACGGCCTCGATCAGCTTGCAGACAAACATCATGTCATCGAGCATCCGGGCAAAATATTTCGGGTCATCCAGGGTTTTCCAGATCCGTCCGACTTCGAACCGGTTGCCTGTCTCGAGCGCCAGATATAGCGATCCGTCCATGATGACGCCGCGCGGCGATTTCAGTCCATGTTCTTCGGCCAGCTTGGCCAACCCTTCCAGTCGGTCGGGCGGAATCGCCGCGCGCCCGAGCACCTGGTCCTGGGCATAGAAGCTGATCGTCTGATCGAGCGGCTCACTGACCGTGGCGATCCGTTGCCAGTCGGTCTCGGACGCCAGTCCAAATCGTTCGAGGGAAACACTGGGCGCGAACAGGACAGGTGTTTCATGCAATGCGCGCCAAATGACCCGGACCAGAATCCCTTGAAAGACACGCCTGCGACGACGCCCGCGCCCGACGATGATACTCGCTTCGGTGAGCGTGAACCCAACGCCATAGCGCCGCCCGTAAATCACATCCTCACTCGTCACTTTACCATTGTGCGGAAGAAACTTGGCCCGCTGCATGACATTCAGGACCGTACGACCATAGGCATCTCTCGGCATCTCCGCCACGGGTTCATAGGACAACCCCCAGGCATCGGCAGCCGCTTGCCCGACGAGGCGCTTCAGAGCGAGACGTCGCGGCGGTGCGGACACGTAGAACAGCCACAAAAAGATCGCACCATTCACCGTGATCAGCAGAGTGGCATGTTTGAACGCTTGCCGCGCCGAGCCCAGATCTCCGCGCAACCAGGCGAGAAGGTACAAGCCAAGGATCAGGCCCACAGCGATTTTCGCGAATAATACCAGGCGCTTGGGCGCCGCCTCGCGCCGTTCGTCTTCAAATTTCAGAATCTTAGGGCGAAGCCAGGTCGCCCAAAGTCCTTCCATTTGTTCAATCGTCGGATGTGAACGATCTGACCGCATGCGGAAATGCTAGCGGCAAGGGCTGCACATTCCATTTCCAAATCAGGTCAAATTCGATCGAAGCGAAACGCTATCGCACCCGTTGCGGTGCCGTTGCGTCCAGCGTGACGGCACGATCCATGATATCGATCAACTCATCATTCACTTCGGCGACCGAGTGCACTTTGACATGGCGGAGCGACTTGCCGGTGCCTTCAATCCGCTCATAGAAATCGTCCGCCAGTTCCGCCCCTTGCCAGAGCTGTAGATTGCAACGGGCGGCTTGCCCGATGACGGAGAAGACCCGCTCATTGCCACTCCAGCATGGAAAGCCCCAGGCGAGTTTTACGGTCAGGTGCGGCCAATGTTTCTTGATGACGTTTTCGAGCGCGATGGCGATGGCGTGCTGGTGAGGGTCAAGTCCGTCAAAATAAGCGCGTACCGTCTTAGGCTTTGGCATGACCCCATCCCATCATTTCTTTCACGAAATTAACCTTACCCCAAAGTGCGCTGCACAAACCATAGGTGAACGGACTTTTTTTCGTCTTTTCTTCACAAAAAAGGGCGAGCCGTCGCTCGCCCTTTGAATTGAATTGGCCGTGTGTCTCACCAGATGCGAATTCGCTCTTCCGGTGGCAGGTAGAGCGCGTGGTCCGGACCGACATCAAACGCCTCATACCATTCGTCGAAATTGCGAACGATGCCGTTGACGCGGTAATAAGGCGGCGAGTGTGGGCCGCGAATAAGCTGCTGACGCAGGGCCTCTTCGCGATACTTGTTGCGCCATTGTTGGGCCCAGGACATGAAGAAGCGTTGATCACCGGTGAACCCATCCAGGACAGGCGCTTCCTCGTCGGCGCTGACTTCGCCATCGCCATTCGTGTCGAGGCTCATCTTATAGGCTTTGTACGCCATTGAGAGACCGCCAAGGTCGCCGCTATTTTCGCCCAGGCCCAGGCGGCCATTGACGCAGGTTTCGCCATCATCGAGCGGACAGAAGGCGTCATACTGCCCGACCAATGCATCTGTCAGATCGACGAACGCGGCCTTGTCTTCATCTGTCCACCAATTGCGCAGAACA
This sequence comes from Pseudomonadota bacterium, assembly GCA_039188075.1. GTDB lineage: Bacteria > Pseudomonadota > Alphaproteobacteria > Caulobacterales > Hyphomonadaceae > Henriciella. Next base: position 6,336 of record JBCCZH010000052.1, on the reverse strand, counting down.
CCATTGCCATCAAATCGCGAGCCCTGGTCGTCAAAGCCATGACCGATCTCGTGACCGATCACGCCACCAATCGCACCATAATTGATCGCCGGGTCGGCATCGATATTGAAGAAAGGGGGCTGCAAGATCGCAGCCGGAAAGACAATCTCGTTACGCGTCGGCGAGTAATACGCATTCACGGTTTGCGGGAACATGCCCCATTCCGTCTTGTCGATCGGCTTGCCAAGCTTGGCAATATTGTCCTCGAACGCCCATTTGCTTGCGGCCATGGAATTCTCGAAGGCGCCATCGCCAACCGACAGAGCATCATATGTCTCGAACTTTTCGGTATAGCCAATCTTGGGGGTGAATTTTGAAAGCTTCTCATGGGCCTGGACTTTGGTCGTGTCGCTCATCCAGGTCAGGCCATCAATATTGTCGGCCATGGCCAGGCGCAGATTGGCGACCAGGGCATCCATGGCGGCCTTGTTCTCCGCCGGGAAATATCGTTCGGCATAGACTTTGCCAACGCCTTCGCCCAACGCGCCTTCAACTGCCGAGACGCCACGTTTCCATCGCGGACGTTGCTCTTCCTGACCGCGCAATTTCTTGGCGAAGAATTCGAAGCTCGCATTGTCTATGCGCTGCGGCAGGACGCTCGCATTCGAAGCCAGGAAACGCGCTTTCAGATAGGCTTTCCAATCATCGAGCTCGGCGGTGTTCATGACCTCGGCAATGGCAGCAATACCGCCACCAGAGATCTTCTCTAACTCATCCTCACCGAGCTCAAACTCTGCGATTTCCTCATCTGTCGGCATCACTTGCCGAACGACAAAGAATTGCTCTCCAGAGACGCCCGTTTCATCAAGGAAGGCAGCGATCGGAAACGCGCCATTCAGCGCAATCAGCTCATCTTGAGTCAGCTTGTTATAGACCAGATTGGCGTTGCGGTTCATGGTGCGATCCCAGTGGGCTTCCGCAATTTCCGTCTCGAGCGCCAGGATACGCGCCGCGGCACCAGCCGGGTCTTCATAGCCGAGCTCATCCAGCATGATGGATAGGAATTCCAGGTATCCGTCGCGGGTTTCCTGGTTCTTCTCATCATCTTTCAGATAATAAGATCGATCGCCCAGACCGAGACCGGACTGGCTGATATAGAAGATGTTGTTTTCCGTATCCTTGGCATCGATCCCGACACCGCCGCCAATCGGGCTGGCATAGCCGACTTTTGCGAACACACGCGCCAGATCTTCGCGCGTCTCGATGGCATCGATCTGATCGAGATAGGGCTGTACCGGCGCCAGGCCGGCGGCTTCAATCGCATCTGTATCGACATAGGCATTATAGTAAGCCGCCACTTTACCTTCCAGAGTAGTTGGGTCGGGCTTCGCTGCAGCGAGATCATCAATAATGAATTTTACGCGCTGCTCTGATTTTTCGCGCAATAGCGTGAAAGAGCCATAGCGCGTGCGATCCGCCGGCATGTCAAATTCGTCATACCAGGTGCCATTCACATAACGAAAAAAGTCATCGCCTGGTTCTGTCGCCGTATCCATCGAGTACAAGTCGAGACCGAACGCGCCCCAATCATCGCGCGAGGTCGGCTGAGCGACGCGCTCAACGTCTGCACTGTCCAACGTTGCAATGTCCACACTGGCTGCCGTCTGGCTGGCTTCCTGACCGCCGCACGCGGTCAGCACGAGCGCCGCAGCGCCCGTCATTAAAAGCTGTTTCATTCGTTTCTCCCTGAACGTAGCTCTTATTTTTTATGTCTTATTCGGCCGGCATCGGGCGAGGAGATTCCGCACTTGTGCCGATCAATTCTTCGCTATCAATCGTGACTTCGCCCGAATAGGATTCGCCAATCTTGCGATACGGACGGCCGCCCCAGCTCCAGCGGAATACGCGCCCGATTTCGACGCCAACCGCATACATGGTGGGCACCAAGAAGAGCGAGACAAAGATTGCAAACGCCACTGCATACCCGAGCGAGATCACCATGGGCTTGAGGAATTGCGCCTGGATCGACCGTTCGGCGATCAATGGCAAAATACCGACAAAGGTGGTGACAGATGTCAGCAGAATCGGACGGAAGCGCGAGACGCCGGCATCGATCAAGGCCTGAACCGCACCAATCCCTTCTGCCCGTTTTCGGTTTACGAAATCGACCAGAACCAGATTGTCATTGATCACGACGCCGGCCGCGGCTGCGACTCCGAATAAGGAGAACATGGCCATGGATTCCCCGGTGATCCAGTGTCCCATCACGGCCCCGGTAAAGGCGAATGGAATCGCTGTCATCAACAGGATTGGCTGCGCATATGATCGGAACGCAATCGCGAGCAATATATACATGCAGACAATCGCGCCGACGCCGAGCATGTTCAGCTCGTTGAAGAATCTCTGTTCTTCCTCGAATCCACCTGCAAAGCCGCGTTCTATATCGGGGAATTGCTGTTCGAATTCTGGCCAGAAATTCAGGTCCATATCCGCGATGACCTGATTTCGACCGCCGTCACCGAGCACTTCCGCAAACACCGAAACGGACCGTGTGCGATTTCGGCGAATGATCCGATTAATGCCTGGCGCATAGGTAAAATCAGCAACTTGCGTGATTGGCACAGAGCGGATCTGACCATTCGGATCACGAATTCGAATCCGCAAGTTTTCGAGGCTATCCAGATCGGTCCGGGCTGACTTCGGAAGTCTCACCATGACGCGAACATCCTCGCCATCACGCGGCAAGCGCTGGACTTCCTGCCCGAAATAAGCCTGACGTACTTGCGACGCCACATCTGACAGCGTGACATCCAGTGACTCTGCCCCTGGCTTCAACGAGATTTGCAATTCATCAGCGGACGCCGTGAGATTGTCGCCAATATCATAAGCGGCGGCATAACTCGCCAATTGCTGCTGAACCACCGCAGAGGCTTCGCGCAGGCGATCCAGATCCGGGTGGTTCAAGGCAAAGCGAACACCCGTATCATTTTCATTGTCCGTGAAATCGAAATTGATTTCCTCGGCATCCTGGATCGGACCGACCAGTTCCCGGATTTTTTCGGATATTTCTCGCGTGGACAGGAGTTCCGGACGGTTTTCCGGCGGAACGAGCCCAATCCAAGCCTGTACCTGACTGTTCGATGCCACCACAGACGCGCCATCGATGATACCGCCATCATAGGTGCCAACACCCCGGAGGATCTCGCTTCCCCATTTCCGATCGAGCTCGACTCGCGCCGTGTCGACACCGGCCTGTAATTGATCGCGAATTTGCAAGGTGCGCGAAAAGGCGGTGCCTTCCGGCAGATCGATGGTGACCTGAACCAGGTCGCTTTCAATTTCAGGCATGAATTTGAACGGCACGATCCGGTTCATCACCAGCGCGAAGCTGAAGGCAAAGACAATGAAGAAGAAGACGATGGTGGCATAGCGCATCCGTAATGCGAATTCGAGCGCCGGCTTGTAAATGTGCTGAGCAAACCAGATCAGGCTATCGGCAATGCGTTGCTGTGTCCTGATCAACCAGTTCTGTTTCGTCTTGTCCTCTTTCTTGAGATGCGCCAGGTGCGCCGGGAGGATGAACATACATTCGATGATCGAGAAGACGAGGGACGCAATGACAACAAAGGTGATCTGTTGCGTAAAGGCTCGGGTTGGCCCGGTCAGTATAGCCCATGGCGCGAAAGCGATGATCGTCGTCAAGACGCCGAAAACGACAGGCTTCAGGACCAGTTGGGTTCCGACAATGGCCGCATCCAGTCCTTCTCGTCGTCCGCTTTCAACTTCCCTGTGTATGTTCTCTCCGACGACGATCGCGTCATCAACGATTACGCCGATCACCAGAAGGACCGCGAAGGTGGACAACACATTCCACGACACGCCCAACAATGGCAGCAACATGATTCCACCAGCGAATGCGGTAATGATTCCGACGGTCACCCAGAACGCCACGATCGGCCTCAGGAACAAAATCAGGACCAACATCACCATTACCGCACCCAGTAGCGCGGATTCAGAAATTAGCTTCATGCGCGCTTGAAACGGTTGCGAATTGTCCCACAGAATATCAATCTTCATGCCTTCGGGCAGGATACCCGTGGCGGGATTATTGGCGCGATCAATATAGTCGCGAAAGTTATTCGCATAGGTGACAATGTCCATTTTGTCGGGCTGGACCACCATCACAAATGCAGTTGGCCGATCGTCAAACGTGGCTTCCAGATCGGCATCGACAAACCCATCAATCACTTTGGCAATATCGCCGACGCGAATGGTGCCTTGATCGGCGCTCTGTCGAACGATGATGTTCTCAAATTGCTCCTGCGTGTCGGCCAGATTGCGCGCCGTCATGCTGACATCTCCAACGGACGAACGCACCTGTCCACCGGAGGAGTTGAGTGACGTCTGTTGAATCGCCGCAGCCACTTCGTCAAAATTGATATTGTGACGGCGCAAGGCTTCTTCCGAAACCTCGATTGAGACTTCTTCGCCGAGCACGGCCTGCACACGCGCCAGCTCACCGCCTTCAATCTGGGCAATATCGTCACGCACTTCGTCGGTAACACGTTTCAGGGTCAGCTGATCGACATCTCCGTGAATGGCCATGCCGAAATACCAGTCGCGCTCCTCCCAACGTGTTACCTGGGGTTGAAACGCGGCTTGTGGTAAATTGTTGATCTGATCGACGCGAAGTTTAATCTCATCGATGAAGACCTGCATATCAATATCGTCACGTCCGCGAACATTGACCGTGCCACCACCTTCATAGGCAATCGAGGTCAGACGCTCCAGACCATCAATATCTGCGACGGCTTCCTCAATCCGCGTGATGATCTGTTCCTCGACATCCTGCGGCGACGCGCCTTGCCAGTTCATTGTGACCGACGCCCCCGCCACCGAGACAGCCGGAAACATCTCGCGTTCCATCGAGTTATAACCGAGTACGCCGCCCAAAAAGGCGACGATCATAAGCAGATTGGCGGCAACCGCGTTACGCGCAAACCAGGACACCATTCCCAACATGACTAACCTCCATCTCCTGTTGATGCGACAATGTCTGAGGCCAGATTTGCCGCGCCTGTATCCGAGCCGCCATCGCTGTCTGATTGCGCAGCATCGTTGTGATTCTTGATTGTGCCATCTTCCATCCTTTGCAGGATATTGATGCTCATACCTTCATTTGATCCGCGGATCGGACTGACAATGGACAGCGCGCCGGGAGCAACCTGATCGCTGCGAAACCATGCCCCTTCCGGAGAACTGTGGACCAGATCAACTTCGTAGATTTTGAGTGTTCCAGAGACCGGGTCACCAATGAATATATTGTTTCCGCCACGGATCGCCGCGCGCGGCGCAACCAGCAGGTTGTCGATTCGACTTCCGGAAATCGCTGCATCCACAAACAGACCGGGTGCCATCGGCACGCCTTCATCTGCTCCGGCCCCATACGGATCGTCCAGTTCGGCGATGACATTGATAAAACGCGTGCGCGCATTGATGGCGGCCGCGGTCCGGGTGACGCGACCGCGCCATTCTCTCTGTTGACCAGCCACCGAGGTCGAGAAAATCACGGTCGGGCCCTTGACCGCCGCTGTCTCTGCAAAAGCCAATGGCAGGTCGAGTTGACCCAATTGGTCATCATTGATCGGCAAGACGACTTCGACGATATCCGTCGCGAAGACCCGCCCAAGGGGTTGTCCAGGCGACGCAAATTGCCCAACATCAACTGTTTCTTCGCGCACCCGGCCGTCAAACGGCGACACAACGGCTGTCCGATCCAGGGCTAGCTCGGCATCCGCAAGCTGCGCCTTGGCTGACTCCAGCGCTGCCTGTGCTTCGGCCAATTGCGGCTCACGCCGCGCCAGAGGACTTGAATCGGTAATGCCGAGATTGATCAAATCCTGTCTTGCGATTTCGGCCTCAGCCTGCTCTCGGGCCAAACGTTGTTCGGCACTGGCAACGCCAGATTGCGCGCGCACCACCGCCAATTGGTAATCGGCAGTTTCCAATCGCACCAGAACCTGCCCACGACGGATAAAACCGCCATCGATAAAGTCCGGCGACACATAAGCGATCCGACCAGCAATTTGTGGCGCCACGTCAATTTCGCGTTGCGGTCGAACTTCGCCTTGCACAGATACTGTGAAATCGAGATCCTCGTTCGTGACCGGTTCCGCAAATACCGAAAGTCCGTCAAACTTCTCTTCCGCCTGCTCCGGCTCCGGCTTGAGCACCTGAACCGTGGTGAATGCCACGACGCCTAAGCCAAGCAGGACAACAATCGTGATGATGATGGAGATGATGCGACTCATGGGAGGACGGCCTCTTCAGGGCTATTATTGCTCGCGGTCACAGGCG
>JBCCZH010000051.1:0-12779 GCA_039188075.1 Pseudomonadota bacterium | reverse complement strand
GGCGCCGGCATAGCCAAGGACATGGCCCGCCAAAGTGCCACGCGGATAGGCGCGTCGGGATTCTTCGCGAAAGCCGATGCCTTCCAGGCCCAGCTCGAACACGGCCTGGCGCTGGCGCGGGGTGATGCCCCGTTCGATCCAGGCAAAGGCCCGTTCATTATAGGACAGGCGAGCGGTAATCGTCGCAACGTCCAGCTCCGGCAAGACGTTTGCGAGCTCTTCAGCGATCAGGGCCGGGTCGCCAATCGCGCGCGGATCCGCGAACACCGAATAAGCGGTCACGCTGGTCGCCAACAAGTCGCCATTGCGGTCAACAATATCGGCCCGGCGCGGGGCAGGCTCGAGACTCGTCGCGCGGATCGCAATCGGGTCGGAGCCGCCGAGCGCCACGCTCAGCCCCTTGGCTCCGATCGCGCCAAAGACGAGCAACAGACAGATTGAAACGATCCGTGTCCGCATGCCGCTGCCACCCAGGCCAATCTCTGATCCGGACTCAATCTGCATCAGCGGCCTCCCGATCCGTGCGGGCATTGGCGTCCGGCATTTCCATTGGCGGGCCAACACGACCATCAAGGTCGACCGTGCGCACAAATTGCTCGGCACGCGCGGGCACCATGCCGAGTTCGCGGCGGGCGAATTCCTCAATCCATTCCTGTCGCGACCGGTGCGCAAATTCTGCCATCAGGTCAGCTTGCTCAGCCTGTGCGAGTTCGATTTGCTGTTCGACCGTTTCGATTTCAGCCACCGTTTCCTGCGCGCCATATTTGGCGCGATACAGGCTGAAGATCAGCAAGGCGACGACGGCCAGCCCGAAGAAGAAAGCGCGTTTGCTCATAGCGCCGCCTCCAGCGTTTTCAGTGGTGGCAGGCGCAGGCCAGTCTCAACCGGATCCATCCAGGCCGGCGCGTCAGTTCGCGTGACGACGCGCAAGCGCGCGGAGCGCGCCCTGGGATTGGTCGCGACTTCTTCGTCGCCCGGCTCGATGGCCTTGCGTTGTGTCAGATCAAAACTGGGAGTTGGTCCCTTTTCGACTTCCGGCAGGTAACGAGAGCCGCCGCTGACCGCGCCTGAGCGCGTGCGCATGAATTGCTTGACCAGGCGGTCCTCAAGCGAATGGAAGGTGACCACGACAAGCCGTCCACCGGCCCGTAATAGGCGCTCGGCAGCGGCAAGCCCACGAGCCAACTCGCCCAGTTCGTCATTCACATACATGCGAATGGCCTGAAAGGTCAGCGTTGCCGGATGGGTTTTCTTGCCACGTCGACCGCCGACAGCGCGCTCGACACACTCCGCCAGATCCGTCGTGGTTTCGAACGCCTTTTCCTGGCGCTGGGCTACGATGAAATTGGCAATCCGCTTGGCCTGACGCTCTTCCCCCAATTGGCGGATGATCGCTGTCAGATCCTGCGCGACGAGATGATTGACGACATCCTTGGCGCTCGGCCCGGTCTGGCCCATGCGCATATCCAGCGGCCCCTCGCGCATGAACGAAAAGCCGCGCGCGCCCTGATCGAGCTGGAATGAAGACACGCCAATGTCCAGCATAACCCCGTCGACGGAGTCGACATCCTGCGCCTGCAACAAATTATCCATATCGCCGAACCGCCCCAAGAGCGGCAGCAGTCGCGGCTCGGTTTCCGCCATCGCTTCCGCGCGGGTGATCGCATCAAGATCGCGGTCGATGCCATACAGGCGGCAGTCTGCTGCGTCCAGCACGCGCAACGCATAGCCGCCGCCGCCAAACGTGCCATCGACATAGGTCTCGCCAGCGCGCGGCGCGAGCGCTGCAATCACTTCGGGCAGAAGAACCGGCGCATGCCCCATTCACTCGCCCTCCCCGACCACACCGCGAATACCGGTATGCACGAAGGCGGCATTGAACGAGCCTTCAAAATCAGCTTGCACATCGCCCAATTGGGCTTCCATTTCAGCATCGTACGCAGCGTACTGCGCAGGTTCCCAAAGGTAGAACCGGTCCATCGCGCCGACAAAGACCAGATCCTTGCGAATACCGGCCATTTCGAGGTGTTTGGCCGGGATCTTGATCCGCCCGGTATCATCCAGCTTCAGCTCGACGGCTTTCGAGACCGTGCGGTTCAGGAAGACTTTGCGCGCAGTGGTGTTCGGGCTCATGCGCAAAAGCGTAGCCTGGTTCTGCTGCATCAGGGCGTCACCGCCGCCTTCCAGGCAGGGCGCACCGTCCAGCGCCGGATATAGAAAAATGCGCGCACCACCCGTCAAGGCATGACGAAATGGTGCCGGCACCGAAACCCGGCCTTTGCTGTCCAACGATGTCTCATAAGTCGAGACAAACACGCCCAAACTCCCATCCTATGCCCCAGCCGGATCTCTGTGGATCCAGCATGCTCTTGTATGGGATAACATGGGACAGCTTGGATTCAAATGGGCAAGGTGGTGATTCCCTCCTGTCCACAAGGTCGCATTGACGAAACCAATACGGAACAAACCGGAAATATAGCGGAACACCCCATATGACAGGTCTGTTAACTTCTACAAAACCTTTTGTTTACAGCTGGTTAACCAAGGTCCCGCACGGGTAGAAAATTGCACTTTTTTCCTGATTTTTTTCCACACTGGCCCCTATATTGTATGCTGAATCGCTGTTCGCGTTGTCAAAAGTACACGCCTTTGCAGCATTTTCACTTTAGCTCCCATCCCACATGCAATTACGAGTCGTAATCCTGGCCCTCGGCATCATGACCGCGCTGCTTGGCGCCGCAATGATCCCGTGCCTGCTCCTCGATGTTGCGGATGCGCGCGAGGAATGGCCGGTCTTCGCCGCCAGCGCGACCATGCTGCTGCTGTTTGGCGGCGGTCTGATCATTCTTTCTGGCGGACGCCCGGAACGGACCGGCGCACGCGAGGCTTTCCTGCTCACCGTCTTGGTCTGGGTCGTGCTGCCGGCGCTCGCCGCAATCCCGTTCATGGGGATCGGCATGAGCTTCACCGATGCCATGTTTGAAAGCATATCCGGTCTGACCACGACCGGGTCGACCGTGATGAGCCAACTTGAGTTTCAGCCGCGGGGCCTGCTACTCTGGCGCGCCATTCTGCAATGGTTTGGCGGGATTGGCATTATCGTGACCGCGATCGCCATTCTCCCAATGCTTCGCGTGGGCGGGATGCAGCTCTTCCAGCTGGAAAGCTCGGACGTATCCGGAAAGTTCGTCCCGCGCATTGGCGAAGTCTCTGCCCAGATCGGAATGATCTATCTGTTCATCTCAGCCATGTGCGCCTCGGCCTATATGCTGTCCGGCATGAATGCGTTCGATGCGGTGGCGCATGCGATGACGACCGTCGCGGCGGGCGGATACTCGACCTCTGACGCATCCTTCGGCGCCTTTACGGAAACCGCGCCAGCGGCGATCCCGACCGCGATCCTGTTCATGATTGTGGCAGGTCTGCCGTTCAGTCTTCTGGCCCTCGCCATGATCCATGGCCGCGTGAAACCCTTGCTCACGGACCCGCAGCCGCGCCTGTTCATGGCCCTGATTGTCGGCATCACAACCCTGGTCTTCGTTCTGCGCGTGATCGCTGACCAGGATTATGTGATTATCAGTCCGATTGGCGGCTTTATCGAGACCATGTTCAATGTCGTCTCAGTGATGACCGGCACCGGCTATGCCACCACACCCTATGATAGCTGGGGCGAACCGATTGTGATGATCTTCCTGATCACCATCTTTCTTGGGGGTTGCGCCGGCTCTGCAGCCTGCGGGATCAAGATGTTCCGCCTGGAAATCAGTTTCCGGGCCGTGCTTGCCCATGCCCAGCAAATGGTCAGTCCCAACCGGGTCGTCCGTATTCGCTATGGTGGCAGAGTGATCGACAATGACACGCTGCAATCGGTCATGGTCTTTGTCTTCCTGTATCTGGCCACTTTCGTCGTCGCGGCGATCCTGCTCAGCCTGACCGGCGAAGACCCGCTCACCGCTATTTCCGGCGCAGCCACCAGCGTGTCCAATGTCGGTCCAGGGCTTGGCCCGGAAATCGGTCCGGCCGGCACATTTGAAGGTCTGACCGATCGCGGCAAATGGATTTGCGCCATTGCCATGCTGCTCGGCCGGCTGGAATTCACCGCTGTTTTCGTTTTGATGACCCGCCGCTTCTGGCGCGGATAATCATGCTGGAATTAGATTCCCTCATTGCTCAGACGCGATAAATCCGGCAATAGCACGCCATGGCCGATACACTGCACACACCCACCGAAGATCTGCACGCCACCCTGCTCGATATGGGTCGGCGCGCTCGAGCTGCCTCTGCCGCGCTTGCAAAAGCCGGCCAGGACGGGCGCACGCATGCCATTCTTGCCATGGCAGACGCGCTGATCGCGGCGCAACCGACAATCCTGGCCGCCAATCAGGATGACCTCGAAGGCGGCCGCGCCAAAGGCCTGACCGATGCGATGATGGACCGTCTGGCCCTGACCCCGGAACGGGTGGAAGGCATCGCTGCAGCACTGCGGGCCGTGGCAGAGTTGCCGGATCCCGTGGGCAGCGAAATCGCGCGCTGGACCGTGCCCTCAGGTCTCGACATTGCCCGCGTCCGCACGCCGCTCGGCGTGATCGGGATCATCTATGAAGCCCGTCCGAATGTGACCGCGGATGCCGCGGCGCTTTGCGTCCGATCCGGCAATGCCGCTCTGCTGCGGGCGGGCAGCGAGAGCTTGCAATCCGCCATCGCGATTGCCGACGCTCTACGCGCAGGCTTGCGCGCGGTTGGTTTGCCCGAAGATGCGGTGCAGCTGGTACAGACCAAGGATCGAGCGGCTGTCGGACACATGCTGACTGGCTTGCAAGGCAATCTCGATGTCATCGTGCCGCGTGGCGGCAAGGGTCTGGTCGAACGCGTCCAGGCCGAAGCCCGCATTCCCGTGATCGGACATCTGGAAGGCCTTTGCCATGTCTATGTCGACGCGGCTGCAGACCCTCAAATGGCGATCGACATCACGGTCAATGCCAAGATGCGCCGGACCGGCATTTGCGGTTCGGCTGAAACCTTGCTGATTGATGCAGCGGTCGCTGATACTTTGTTGCCGGCGATTGCCAGCGCCCTGAACGATGCGGGTTGCACCATGGTTGGCGATGATGCGGCACGGGCCATCTTTGCCGAGATGGACGTGGCGACAGAAGACGATTGGCGCACGGAATATCTTGCCCCGACCATCTCGGTTCGGGTTGTCGACGGAATAGATGGCGCCATCGAGCACATCACGACATACGGCACCAGCCACACCGAATGCATCATCACCGAAGACACCGCCAAGGCCGAGGAATTCTTCGCCGACATTGATGCAGGCATCATCATCCACAATGCCTCAACGCAATATGCAGATGGCGGCGAGTTTGGCATGGGCGCTGAGATTGGCATTGCCACCGGTCGGATCCATGCGCGTGGTCCAGTGGGTGCCGAGCAGCTGACCATTTTCAAATATGTTGTGCGTGGCACGGGGCAAACCCGGCCTTAACATCGCTCGACCGATAAACTGAATGACGTTTCAACGCCCCGCCGCCTCATTGCCGCCGAGCCGCACGCGGGCGCGCATCGGCCTGTTCGGCGGCAGTTTCGATCCGCCCCATAGCGGGCATTTACATGTCGCAGAGACAGCGATGAAACGTCTGGGCTTGGATCAGGTCTGGTGGTTTCCGACGCCCGGCAATCCATTGAAAGAAGCCCCCAGCGATTACGCCGCCCGGTTTGAGGCCGTCAGGGATCTGACCCGTCATCATCGCAAGTTCCGCGTCAGCCAAGTCGAGAAACAACTCAACCTGCGTTACACGATCGACCTTGTGAGACTGCTCAAACAACGCTGCCGCGAGGCGCAACTGGTCTGGATCATGGGCGGCGATAGTCTGATGACCTTCCACTATTGGAAGGATTGGCGGGTACTGACAGAGCTTGTTCCGATTGCAGTTGTCGCGCGCCCCGGGTTCGAATTGGCAGCCCGCGTGAGTCCGTTTGCCAACCGACTCAAGCAATATCGAACGCCGGATAACGCTGCGCTGGGGCTCTCGAGAAAGGCAGCACCTGCCTGGGTCTATCTGCCTGCGCCGCTCAATCCGATTTCCTCCACCGCCATCCGACGGGGGGCAGTATGACAGACCTTCAAATCTTCACCACAGGCGGCACGATCGACAAAGTCTACTTTGACGCCTTGTCAGAATTCCAGGTCGGGGAGTCGCCATTGGATGCGATCCTGCGGGAGGCCAATGTCGGTTTCGACTATGAGCTGACCTCGCTGATGCGGAAAGATAGTCTGGAACTCACAGATATAGACCGCGATGCGATCAGAGACGCTGTTACCGCCTGCCCCTGTGATCGGATCCTGATCACGCATGGCACGGATACAATGGCGCAAACCGGTCAGCATCTTATGCGTTGTGCCGACAAGACCATCGTCCTCACCGGCGCCATGCAACCCGCACGGCTGCGCTCGACGGATGCTATTTTCAATGTCGGGTTCGCCCTCGCCGCGGCCCGGCTTCAGCCGCCGGGCGTATTCCTAGCGATGAATGGTCAGGTATTCCCGGCCGATCAGGTACGGAAGGATCGCGACGCGGGACGCTTCGTGGGCGCTGAATAAGACAGAACCTGCCGGATCTATTTCGTTTGCAATTGCGTCAGGCGTTCGCGCACAAGCCCGCGCCGCCGTCGGCTGACCGGAACGGCGAGACCCGACCGGGTCGGAATTTGAGTTGAGCCGGCATCCAGCTGAAAATCAGAGATGATCTGATCGATCGCCACCCACCAGGAACGATGCGTCCGAATGCCTGGATAGGCACTCAAAGCCGCCATCGCATCTTCCATACTCATCAGTACCAGATCGTCGCCGGCATCGGTATAGACCCGCAGATAATGCCCTTCCGATTGCAGGGCGATAAGCGTCGCACCGCGTAATTTATCCCGCAGTTTCAAAGCGAAAAAGCCGAGCAGATTCTCACCGCCCTTGCGTTGTTCGCGGCGCGATATCTCATCCGCAATCATGGCAAGTGGCAACACGATCAGGAACGAGAAAAGCAACCAACTGGCGAGGGATTGCGCCCAGGCCTCCGCGAAACTCAACCCGTTCAAACCAAACATGCCGGCGCTAAAACTGGTGGCAAAGACACTGCCAATCACAGCAAAGGCGGGCATTAACAGGGCCATCAGGGTTCTTGCCCCGAGGGATTTTGGCAGGACTCTCCGAGCCACTCCGAACAGGGTCTCCCAAATGGCCCAGGGCACCAGAAGGATGATAATCCAGAAGGCGAGCCGCTGTGCCACAGGCACCGTGCCATAGGTTCCGTATGGACCCGCCACCCCCAAAGCAATGCCGAGGATCAAGACAAACAGCCCTTTCAGCGCCAGCGCCCCGAACACGCTCGATCCGGGCATGACCGTTGGTGCTGCTTGAGCGGTCTTCAGCGACCGTTGGAGAAAAACACCGTTCTCATAAGGGTTTGGGGCGTTCACGCGTCGGACCTTTTGCTCATAGCCTACAGGACACCCGGGCCATCAGGGTCCATTCTACAGACAGGGTATCGTCATGTCGGACATTTTCAATTCAGGCTATGCGCCGCTCCACCTGATCAATGTTTGCATCCATGTCGGGTTTGGCACTGTGGCCATTCTGCTGGGCATATTGCAATTCTTCACGCGCAAGGGGGAAGCGGCGCATGCCTGGATTGGGCGCGCCTATCTCGGACTCTTCAGTATGGTCATTCTGACCGCAATCCTCGGCTCCGTCGCGTTCGGGTTTCGCGCTTTCCTGGCGGCGCTGACCCTTTCAGCGGGCTATTGGCTGATTTCGGGTCTGCGCGTGCTCATAATCCGTGATTGCGGACCACGTCCTGTCGACCACGCAGCCGCACTGGCAAGCATCGTTCTGGCTGTAACTTTAGCCGGGTTCATGCGCAGCCAACCCGAGCAATCAACCGTCGCGGCTTACATCGCGCTCGGCAATGTCGTCCTGATTTGCCTCTATGACCTGGCCCGCGGAATTGGCGGCGCGGCATGGCTGAAACGGTCCTGGTTGAACGAACACATCTATAAAATGATTGGCAGCCATGGCGCCCTGATCTCGGCCGCGGGCGGAAACCTGTTCCTAAACTTGCAACCCTGGAGCATTTTCCTGCCGCCAATGATCAGCCTCATCCTGGTTGGCTTTTTTATTCTTCATCATCCGCTGTCGAAGATGGCAAAGGTTTAGAATACGCCCCGGCACAGCCCTCTCCCAATCGGCATTTGATCCTGCGGGTCGATTTCGAATAGAAGGTGAGACTCGGTCATATCAGGTTACTCGCTCATGCTCCTTCCGATTGCGAATGTTCTCGATTCCGCAAAGCTCGCTGAAGTGCAGGAAATGCTCGCCCTTCTGAATTGGCGGGACGGCGCCGAAACCGCTGGCAAGACAGCGCGCGAAGTGAAACGCAATCTGCAAGCCGACCTGTCGACGCGCTCCGGCGCCAAGCTGAAGACCCTGCTGAACAGCGCCATCCAGCAACACCCGACCGTCAAGGCCGCCGCGCAACCGCGGCAATTCTCAAAGCTCCTGCTCAGCAAAACGGAAACCGGTGGCGGTTATGGCTTGCATGTCGATAATTCCTATATGCCAACCGGAACTTCGGAGATCCGCACAGACCTGTCCTTTACGCTCTTCCTGTCACCTCCAGACGCTTATGAAGGCGGCGAGCTGGAAATCCAGCATGCCGGACAGGCCTTCAGCATCAAGCTGGCGGCGGGGGATCTGATCCTGTATCCATCGACGAATCTACATCAGGTGAAGCCGGTTCAGTCCGGATCCCGGCTGGTCTGCGTCGGCTGGATTGAGAGCCGGGTGAAACGTTCGGAGGACCGGGAACTCCTCTATGAATTATCCACGCTAAAGGCTGCTTTGGCGCAGCAATACCCTGCCCAATCGCCGGAAATGCTGAAACTTTCCCGGATTCAAGGCAATTTGAAACGGCGGTTCAGCTGACCAGAGGCCGGCGATGCCCCACGAAATCCCAGTCACTGTTGCCAATTGGCTCTAGGCCATGCTCGCAACGCATGTTAAGTTGTCACTACAAACAACCTCATGGAGCTATGCCCTGCCCGCAGTCAAAACTGAGACCAATTCGGCCCGCGCCGCGACGATTGAAGACATCCGCGCGTTCTCAGACATCATCATCGCCTCTTTGGAAGATGACAAAGCCGAAGACTTAACCGTTATCGATCTAACGGAAAAATCCTCTCTCGCAGACATTATGATTATCGCGTCCGGCCGTTCGGCCCGGCATGTCAGCTCAATTGCGGATCACCTCGCGCAAAAGGTGAAAGAGAAGACTGGTCAATCGCCAAAACTCGAAGGCTTGCCAAATGCGGACTGGGTTCTGATCGATCTCGGTGATGTCATCGTGCACCTGTTCCGCCCGGAAGTGCGGGCCTTCTACAACCTGGAAAAGATCTGGGCTGGCGATAGTGGCCATCGTCCCTCTGACGTCTAGGCGCAGCGCGTCGCGCGATGCACATTCAACTCATCAGTATCGGAAAGCTGAAAAGCGGACCTGAGAAGGATCTGGTCGATGATTATGTCGACCGGTTCAACAAGGCCGGGCCTGGCATCGGGTTACGGTCTCTGAAACTGGTTGATCTGGCCAGCGGTGGCGGGCTGCCAGCCGAAGGTGAGCGCCTGCTATCAGCCATTCCGGCGGGCGCGAAGACGCTGCGCCTCGATGAGCATGGCCCGCAGCTGAGTTCGGTGAAATTCTCCGATAAGATCGCGACCTGGCGGGATGATGGCGTCGGACAACTCTGCTTTCTGATTGGCGGGGCTGAAGGCTATAGCCATGCGGTCAGGAATGCATGCCGCGAGACGTTGGCCTTTGGACCGCAGACCTGGCCACATCGTCTGGTCAAGGTGATGCTGGCTGAACAGCTCTATCGAGCCGTCAGCTTGCAGGCCGGGCTGCCTTATCACAAAGCCTGATCAGGCTTTCGGGCTCATCCCGAACCGTTTCCAGAAAAAGCCGTCCACCACCCGTTTCGGCAAAAGCATGGGCAGGGTGAAATTGGTCAATTTGCTCGGCACCGGCGCATAGCGGGCTTTCGGCTTGGCGGCGGTCAGCGCGGTTTCAATCGTCTCGGCAATGATTTGCGGATCAAGGCCCGTGCGGCCGCCTTCCAGCATGGTTTCGCTGAAAATCTCGATCGGCTTGGCCCAGGGCGAATTGGAGTAGGGATTGGTACTGTTATCCGCTTCGGCCTTGTCCCAGATGGGCGTGCGGACCGCGCCCGGACCAATGGCGATGGCGTCTATGCCAAAGATAACCAATTCCCGGCGCAAACTGTCCGTCATGCTTTCTACGGCGTGCTTGGTTGCCGTATAGGCGCCCAGGAAGGGCGAAGCCAGGCGCCCGCCCACGCTGGTAATATTGATGATACGACCAGATGGGCCGGACAGCGTTTCATCCATGCCAAGCAAGGGCGCAAAGGCCTGGCTGGCGCGCAGCAGGCCGAACACATTGACGTCGAAATGCGATTTGAACTGATCCAGCGGTTGCAAGGCTAGCGGTCCCATATTGGCAATGCCGGCATTGTTGACGAGGCCGGCCAGCTTTTGACCATCAAGAGCCGCGCGCACGGTTTCGACCGCCGCATCGACCTGATCCGGTTGGGTCACATCCAGCAGGATCGGCTTGATCCGATCATCCGCCGCGACCAGGGCGTCGCCATCCTGTTCCTTACGGATGCCGGCAAAGACCTGCCAGCCCTGGGCCGCGAGATGCTCTGCGGCGCTGCGGCCAATGCCAGTTGATGCACCTGTGATGACAACGGTTTTCATAGAGTGTTTTCCTGAATGAGGTTATTTTCTATACGAAGGCATATAGAAAATGGTTTAATCTTTATCAGCGCCGCCCTCAATCACCTTGAATTGCGGGCGCGTCTTGGGGCGCGTTGGAGGGTTTTCAGGCGCAGCATCTGCAACGGGCAAGTCACGGGCGCGCACCAATTCAGGTTTGCTCCGCTCTGGCGCGGGCAGCGGTGGTTCGACGTCCTCGTCAATCTGGCGCACGCGCGGTTTAGTCTTGCGTTTGAACCCACCTTTCGAGCCGAAGCCGGATTTGGCTTTGCCGCGAGCCTTTTTATCAATCTCGCGCAGCTTGATGTGCTGCAGCGAGGACAAGGCCTCATCCGCGGCGCCCTTTTCAGGATCATGGAAGGCCGAACCGTACGTCTCGATCCGTTCCTCGACCTCTTCCAGGAATTGCTTTTCCCAGTCCGATAGCGGCGGCCCCAGGCCCTGCTCGGCCAGCATCGCCGCCTTGCGGATCTTGCGCAGGGCCTTGCGTTTCTTTCGCTCGTCAATATCGCGCGGCATGCCCTTATCTAGGGGGTTCCGGCAAGGTTAATCAAGCGCCGGGTCTAAAGCTCACCCAGCGCGTCCATATAGACTTCCAGAATGGCTTCCTGCTCCTGGCGTTCCTGGCGGTCCTGCTTGCGCAGTTTCACCACGGTGCGCAGCGCCTTGGTGTCATAGCCGAGCGCCTTGGCTTCGCCATAGACTTCCTTGATCTGTTCTGCGACTTCCTTCTTTTCTTCTTCCAGCCGCTCAATCCGCTCGACCGTCAGGCGCAGCTTATCGCGGGCGGTATCACTCAGATTGTCATTCATCGGCTCGGTCATGGATGTCTCTCACACTGGTAGAATTATCAGAACACAGCTCCCTAATCACAAATGCTGCGCATTGCGAGAGACAATCGAAACCGATTGCAGCCTAACAGGAAATTGAAGCGCTTGTGAGTGGACGTCGCCGACAAGTTCCCTATTTCAACCCTATGAAAAATTTCATTCACCCGTCTCTGGCGCGGCGCTCCTTTCTGCTCGCTGCGCCGGCCGCCCTAATCGCCTCCTGTTCAGGAGCTGGCAGCAGTGGCAGCGCGTTTGCGGACACGGCGGTGGCCGAGTTTGCTGATAGCGAGTGGCGCACCCTGACCGAAGAGGATTGGAAAACCCGCCTCGATCCGCTCGCCTATCGCGTCCTGCGCCAGGAAGCGACCGAACGCGCCTTCACATCGCCGCTGAATGATGAAAAGCGCGATGGCGTCTTTCACTGCGCCGGTTGTGATCTGGCGATCTTCGAAAGCGAAACCAAGTACAATAGCGGCACTGGCTGGCCGAGCTTCTATGATTACATTCCCGGCACGCTGGGTTTCAAGGAAGACAACAAGCTGTGGATGACACGGACCGAGTATCATTGCGCCCGATGCGGCGGACATCATGGCCATGTCTTCAATGACGGACCGGCCCCGACCGGTCTGCGCTATTGCAATAATGGTGTCGCGCTAACCTTCAAGCCTGCCTAGGTCGCATCCGGCTCAGTTTACTCGGCCTTGGATTCCCCAAACAGGTCCATTTGATTGGGATCGACAAATTTCTTGCGGCGGCTTTTCTTGGTGCGGCCTGACTTGAAATAGAGGTCGTCCGTATGATCCTCCTGATTGGGATCAGGCGCCGGGATCGGGCGCGGCTTGGGTTTCGGTTTCTTTTGCGTCTTGGCGAGTTTCCAATAGGTTACGGCCAGCACCGTATTGCCATCGCCATCTTCATAATGCTGGACAAAGCCATGCCCGGGATTCTGTTCGGCCTGTTCCAGAATCCTGGCAAGGTCTTTCGCAGCTGGCGTAATCCATTCGGTGTCCAGCGCGGCGATCGCCATATCCTCTGCCAATTCTTCCGCCTCATACCGCGTGCGCGCGGCCTCGCTGGCATTTTTCAGCGCGTCGCGGGCGGTTTTGCCG